>JAEZGC010000084.1 GCA_023437345.1 Actinomycetes bacterium | reverse complement strand
GCGGTACTGGGACGCCCGCCACAACTGCGTCGCGCTGGTGGTCGGCCACCACGCCGATCAGCAGCGCTCCTCTGACGACGGCGAGCCGTCGGGCACGGCCGGCGTCCCGATGCTCGAGGTGCTGCGCCAGCGCCACCTCACCGACCTGGTCGCCGTCGTGACCCGCTACTTCGGGGGCGTCCTGCTGGGCGCGGGCGGCCTGGTGCGGGCGTACTCCTCGGCGGTCTCGGGGGCGCTGGACGGCGCCCGGCTGGTCCACCGCCGGGTGCTCAGCGAGCTGGCCCTCGACGTCCCGCATGCCGACGCCGGACGGCTGGACAACTGGCTGCGGGAGTGGACCGCGTCGCACGGCGGCGTGCTTCACGAACCCAGCTACCGCGACGTCGCCCGGTTCGAGCTGCTGGTGCCGCCGGCGTTGGTGGCACAGTTCGGCGAGGATGTGGCGTCGTTCTCCGCCGGCGGGCTCAGCCCGGTGATCGGCGGCGACCGGGTCGCCGAGCTGCCGGCCTGACCTCGCCCTTGTGGCGCTCGAGTCCGTCGAGGATCACCGCGAGGCCGAACCGGTACGCCGCGCCGGCGGGGTGTGCGGCGCGGTTCGTCTCGCCGGCGGCGGTTCCGATCCGCTCGGCGAGCGGGAACCGGCCGGCGACCCCCAGCCCGGCCAGCAGCTCGCCTTCGCGACGCCACCACTGCTCGGGAGTCTCCTGGCCGCGTTCGGCGGCCGCCGCCACCTGCGCGCGGGCCGCGCCGCGGACGAAGTCGAGCACCAGCGTCAGCGCCGCGTCCTTGCCGGGGTCGTCCAGCGGGAGCGGCTCGACCGCGGCGAGCTCGCGCTCGTACTTGGCAAGCGTGCCGGGGCCGAGGATCGTGCGCTCGGACTCCAGGTGGGCCAGCCACGGGTGCGCCAGGAACAGGGCGAGGTTCTCCCCGGCGACCTGGCCGAGCCGTCGGCGCCAGGGCCCGGTCAACGGGCCGAACTCCATGGTGGCGCGGCACTGGTCGACCATCAGGTCGAGCAGCTGCTCCTTGCTGTCGATGTAGGAGTACAGGGTCATCACCGCGACGCCGAGGCGATCGCTGACGGCGCGCAGGCTGAAGTCCGGCGATCCGGCCTCGTCGGCGATGCCGATGCCTGCGTCGATCACCGTGTCGAGGCTCAGCCGCGGCGGACGGCCCAGCCGCGGCGTTGCGGGCAGCTCGTGGCGCCACAGCAGTCGGACGGTCTCCACGGCCGGCACCTCTCTCCCCCCGTAGACATTCCCTTGTGCCGTACGGTAATCTTCCCGTACACCATACCGGAAGGTCTCCCACGTGCCGTCACCCATCACCGCCATGGCAGTTTCCCTCAACGTTGCCGACCCCAGCGCCTCGGCGGCGTTCCTGGTCGACAACTTCGGGTTCGGCGTCGACATGGAGCACGACGGGATGGTCTCGCTCAGCCTCGGCGAGGTCGGCTGCAATGTCATATTCCTGCGCACCGGGCTGGCCACGTTCAAGCCCGCCGATCGCTCCGGCAGCGCCGGGGAGGGCCTGCTCCTGGTCCTGGTCGTCGACGGCCTCGACGACCTCCACGCCGGGCTTGAGGCGGCCGGCGTGCCTGTGGTGACGCCACCGGAGACCGAGCCGTGGGGCGAGCGCTTCAGCCAGTACCGTGACCCAAACGGTCTCATCGTGCAGCTCGTGCAGTGGGTCTGACCACCGGCCGCGGGACGGCTCCGCACCCGCCTACCCCCTCGGGTCGGTCGGCGTCGACCACGCCCTCGCCACCGGCCGGGCGCCAGTTGTGACGGCTCAGCGGGCGGCGAGCCGCTCCCGCGCGTAGCGGGCCAGCTCCGCGACCCCGTCCCCGGCCCGTTTCGGCACGATCAACCCCTCCAGCGGGCCGACGAACAGGAACAGGTGGTCGGGAGTCTCCTCGACCCGCTCCAGCCGGTCCCAGCCCACCGTGGCGCGGCTTGACGTCGCCGCTTCGGTGATCGTCGCCTCGTCCCAGCCCAACCTGGTGGCACCGGTGCGTCCCAGTCCTGACGTGGCGGCGACCCGCCTCAGCTGGGAGGTCACCGCCCAGCGGTGGACCCGGGGCCAGCTGAACCAGGTCACCGCAGCGGCGATACCGGCCAGCAGCAGGGCGAACGGCGGGTTGCGCTCCACTGCCCACATCACGATGCCGACCAGGAGCGGCACGACCACCACGCCGATGATCCGCACCCGGCGGGCCTGGTCGGCCAGCGCCGGTGCGCTGACCGCGGCGTGCTGGTTGAAGGCCAGGTAGTCGTCGTCGGTCAGGTCGTAGTTCAGCTGCCGCACCGGTCAGCGCCCCTGCACGTAGCGCAGCGGGTTGGGCCGGCACGGCGCCTCGGTGGCGATCTGCAGCGGCGCGATCCGCCGCTCGTCACGAAGCCGGTAGAGGTTGGGCACCACCCGGTCCCGCAGCCCGTACGGGTCGATGGTGTTGAGGTAGATCTTCGTCGCCCCCTCGAAGCCCGCCACCGTCGAGACCCGCCACTTCAGCATCACCCGCCAGGGCATCGGCAGGTCGGAGTCGATAGGACGGTAGTGCCACTCCTCGTTGGACGGCACCGCCACCCCGGTGGCGGCGTGCATCGCGTGGATCATGTCCGACATCCCGGCCAGTTCCTCCGGCTCGTGCTCCCACGGGTCGCAGTGGGCCGACTTGGAGTAGATCTCGATGGTCGGGTAGCGGTGCCCGAAACCGGCGAACGCCAGCGCGTGGTCGTTCTCGGCGATCACAAGGTTCTGGTAGGCGGCGTAGTTGGCGCCGTGCTCGTTGAACATGCCCGGGTTGGCACGCAGCCGATTGATCGCCTGCTCGTGCTGCACCCCGCGTTCGTCGATCGCCACCAGCTGCTTGTGCAGGTGGTCGAAGGACGCCCCGGCCGGCCGCAGCCAGTTCTGGAAGACCGCCACATAGCGCGCGTACCGGTTGAGGTCGAACAGCCCGCGGACCGACTCGACGGTGAACTCGGTGAACCGCTGGTGCTCCTCGCGGGTGAGGGTGCCCGAGGCTGCGAGCTGGGTGTTGTCGGTGGCGCCGTCGACGAAGTGCCGCCTGGCGACTATCACGTCGTGGCCGCCGCCGAAGAAGCCGGACGCCGCGGCGATCTGCCCCTCCTCCCCGAGCGCCGCGATCTCCTCCTCGCTGCGCCCACCGGCGCGCAGCTTGGCCGCGATCACCGCCAGGACGTGAGCCCGTCCGGCGGCCGAGCGCAGGTAGGCCTCCTTGCGCTCCCGGACCAGCACCGGCAGGTCATAGCCGTAGTTGAGGTGCCAGTAGTCGAAGGACAGGATCTCGAAGAGGTTGGGGATCCGGCGGAACTCAGCCACTGTGGCGTCGAGTTCCTCTGCCGGCGTGCGGTACCGGGTCTCCCAGCCGCCATCGGGCAACCGGACCACGCGCGCCTTCTCCGGCGGGGTCTCCAGGTAACGCTGCTCGCAGAAGGCGCAGTAGCGGCCGTGCTGGGCGAGGTCCAGCGGCACCGGGTCGGGCAGGTGGACGCCGAGCGGACGGTTCCCGCGTCCGGCCACCGTCCACACCTGGGTGCCGGTGAACGGATTGAGTTGCTTGACTGTGCCGTCCTCCATCCGGGTGAGCCAGTCGGGCTCCCGGACGTACGGGTGCAGCATGGGCCCTCCTCCAGATGCGTCCCCCGGCCACCCTAACCCGCGGTGGCGCCGGTTCCGGGCAGCCTGCGCCGCTTGTGCAACCGGATCGGTACCTGCTGCGTCCAACCCGACGCCACCACGAGAAAGGGGCCCGATGTCCTCACACCCTGCGCCGTGCGTCGCGGCCCCGGACGTCTTCCAGCACCCGCTGGTCGAGGATCCTCGCATGGCCGGCCGCGCCGACCAGCTTGAAGCCCACCGGCTGCAGACCCGCGCTGTCGACCACTGCGGCAGCTGCCCGCTGCTGGAGCGCTGCCTGTACTCGGCTGTGGTCGAGCACGACGTGGCCGGGGTCGCCGGGGGGACCACGCAGGCGCAGCGGGCCCGGATCCGTCGGCTGCTGGGCATCGAGGTGGCCGCCCAGGAGCTCGGCGACTACGCCGGCACCACCCGGGAAGGCAGCCGGTTGTCCCAGGCGGAGGTACTGCGGCTGCGGCGGGCGCACCCCGAGGCGAGCCTTGAGGTCCTTGCCGAGCGCCTGGGTTGCTCGCTGTCGACGGTCAAGCGCCACCTGCGGCGCGCCAGGGCCGAGTCGTCGACCACGCCCACCGAGCCGGCCCGTCCATCGCTCGCGGCGGTGCTCTCGGCGCGGACGGTGGTGCTCGGCGGACGCGCCGGCGACCGGGTCGCCTGAACGCTCACTGGTGACTCGTCAGGCAGGCACAAGGGTGAGCAGCACGCTCACCCGGTCGCCTACCTCGATCCCGGCGGGACGCCGGACGGCGTCCTTCAGCGGCAGCAGGTAGCGGCCCTGGCGGGGGAACAACGAGGTGGTGAACCCGGTGCCGGCGACGAGCGCCCGCACCGGGATGGCACCCCAGCCGTAGGTGAACGCTGTGGCCACCGCCGCTATCGCGTCGCTGTCGGCCTCGGGGATGACCACGAAGTAGAACGGCGCCGGGCCGCGCCATTCGACAACCTCGCCGGTGAACTCGAGTTCCACGGCAGCAAGTATCCGCTCAGTCCTGCGGCGGGTCCTCGCCGACCAGCCCGTCGATGGCCTCGCGGAACAGGTCGGCGTGCCCGACGTGCCGGGAGTACTCCTCGCAGGTGTCGATGAGGATCCGGCGCAGGTTGGGCGACTGGCCGTCGTCGGTGACGAACCGCGAGGGCTGGTCGAGACCGCCGGTCTCGAGCACCTTCGCCCACGACCGCCGCGACTTCGCGACCGCGTCGTTCCACAGCCGGTACAGGTAGTCGGCGGTGTCGTTGGCCGCTGAATGCCAGTCCCACTCCGGGTCGAGGTCGAAGAGGTCGGGGTCCCACGGCTCGCCGGGTGGCTCGCCGGTGAGGTCGCGCCACACGAAGTTCTCCTCCACCAGCGCGAGGTGCTTGACGAGCCCGGCGAGCGTCATCGCCGATGGCGGGTGCCGGCGTTGCAGGGCTGCGGTGTCGAGCCCGCC
>JAEZGC010000046.1 GCA_023437345.1 Actinomycetes bacterium | reverse complement strand
CCGCGACCTCAACGACCTGATCGACGAGGGCGACGAGCAGGCCCGCCTCGCGATGGATGTCTACTGCCACCGGCTGCTGAGCTACATCGGCTCGTACCTGGCGGTACTCGGCAGGGTGGACGCGCTGACCTTCACCGCGGGCGTCGGCGAGAACGACACGCTGGTCCGCGCCACCGTGGTGCGCCGCCTCGAGGAACTCGGCTTCTGGCTGGACGAGGAAGCCAACGCCGTCCGGTCCAAGCAGCCGCGGTTCATCTCGCGGGAGGGCTCGCCGGTCGCGGTGCTCGTCGTCCCCACCAATGAGGAATTGGCTATGGCCAGGGAGACTATCGCCGTCGTCCGGTAGCACAGCACGCGACTACCGCCCGGCGGCCCGCGCCGATGCGGTCACCGGGCCGCGGAGGAGGTAGGTTTCCCGTCATGGCAACCGCTCTCGGCACCGGGGGCACGTCCGGCATCGGCGCTGCCTTCGCCCGCGCGCTGGCCCGACGCGGCGATGACCTGGTCCTGGTCGCCCGCAACCTTGAACGGCTGGAGGAGGCTGCGGCGCAGCTGCGCACCGCGCACGGTGTGCAGGTCGAGGTGATCTCCGCCGACCTCGCCATCCACGACGAGGTGATGCGGGTCGCCGACCGGCTGGCGGACACCGGCCGTCCTGTCGACCTGCTGGTGAATAACGCAGGCTTCGGACTGCACACCAAGCTGCTCGACCCGAGGGTGGAGATCCACGAGAACGCGCTCGACGTGATGTGCAAGGCGGTCCTGGTGCTCGGCGGGGCTGCCGGCCGGGCGATGCGGGCCCGCGGCAGCGGCCGGATCATCAACGTCTCCTCCGCGTCCGGCTGGATCATGCAGGGCCACTACTCGGCGATCAAGGCCTGGGTGCGGGTGTACTCCGAGAGCCTGGCCAACGAACTCCACGACACCGGCGTCACCGTGACGGCGCTGTGCCCCGGGTGGGTGCGCACCGAGTTCCACGACAGGGCAGGGATCCGCACCTCGGCGCTGCCGTCGTGGGTGTGGGTGGACGTCGACCGGCTGGTAGACGTCGCGCTGCGCGACGCCGAGCGCGGCAAGGCGCTGTCGATCCCCACCAAGCGGTGGAAGTTCGCCGTCTTCCTCGCCGCCAAGGGCCCGCACGTCCTGATTCGTGCGGTTTCGCGGCTGCTCACCAGGAGCCGGGACTGAGAGTGCCGGGCCGACGTGGGTGAGAATGGCAGCCGACGGCAAGGAGGCGGGGGCGTGTCGGAGCCCAATCTGAGCAGGTACACCAGTCCGGGCCCCGGGCTGGCCCGGATGGTGGCCCAGCAGTTGGTCATGAAGCCGTACATCTGGTCTGTGGTCAACGTGCACACCCACGGGATGCGCAACCTCGACACGCTCAAGGTTCCCTTCGTCGCGATCGCCAACCACTCAAGCCACCTCGACGCCCCGCTGATCTACGGATCGCTGCCGCGTCGGCTGTCTCGCAACCTGTCCAGCGGGGCGGCGGCCGACTACTTCTTCGACACCTGGTACAAGTCGCTGCCCACCACCCTGTTCTTCAACTCGTTCCCGGTCGTCAGGCAGGGGCACTCCAACCGCACCGGACGCCGGGGCATCGCCGGGGAGCTGCTCAGCAGCGGCGTGCCGCTGCTGCTCTTCCCCGAGGGCACCCGGTCGCGGACCGGCGCGATGTCGGGCTTCACCCCTGGCGCCGCCGCGCTCAGCATCTCGCGGGACACCCCTGTGCTGCCGATCGCGCTGGTCGGCGCCTATGCCGCGATGCCGTACGGCGCCACCTTGCCGGTGCCGGGCCGCCCGCACGTCCACATCGTGTTCGGCCGTCCGCTGCGCGCCGCGCCCGGCGAGATCGCGCGGCAGTTCTCCGACCGGCTGTACCGCTATGTCGTCGAGATGCACGACACGACGGCGCGCGCGTACGGGATGCCCACGCAGGCCGACTTCGCCCGCGCCGTTGCGCTGCGCCAGGCTGCCGCAGAGGCGGAGAAGGAGCGCCGCTCGGCGACCTCGCCACCGTCGGCCGCCTCGTCACGCTCCGCGACCGGGCCGGACGGGCCGTAGGCAACGCATCCCCGGCCCGTGAGGCCTGTCGGCCTGCCCCCCGCGCTTCGGCTTCGCAGTGAAGCCGAGCCTCTGAGGCTCCTGCGCGGGGCCCGAGGACTTGTGAGGCGCTGGTCCGCCGGCCGGGAACCCGACCGGCGGACACTGGATCAGTATGCCGCGAGGACGTCCACCACCACGACGAGGGTCGAGTCCGGCGGGATCCCGTCCTGGCCGGAGCCACCGTAGGCCAGGGCCGGCGGCAGCACCATCAGGATGCGGCTGCCGACCTTCCTTCCCACTATGGCCCTGCGCCAGCCGGAGATGGCCTCGTCAAGATTGAACGCGACGGCGGGGACGTCGCCCCAGGCGCTGCCGACCTGCGTGCCATTCCACAGCCACATGCTGTACTTCACGCCGATCGTCTGGCCCTCGGCGACCACCGACCCGGTGCCTTCGATGAGGTCGCCGACCAGCAGCTCATCGCCCGGTTCACCCTTGATCGGCTTCAGTGTCGGGGTGCCGTCGCTGGCGAACTCCACCGTCGGCAGCGCGGGGTCGGGGGTTCGGGGCTCACCGGCTGCCTCGACAGGCAGCGAGTCGACCGAACGGATCGAGATCCCGATCACCTTGGACGGCTGGCCGCCGGTGGCGTCCTCGACGGTGCGGCCGTCCGGGACGACGTAGAGGAACCTGGTTCCGACCGTCGCACTCTGCATAGCGGTGAGCATCGTGACGTTGGCCGTGTTCGGCGAGATGATGAGCCTCTCGGGGGTCTCGCTGCCGAAGGTGGAGGACTCCACCTCCCCGGTCTCGCCATCGACCACCAGCGAGTCGAAGGTGACCAACTGCCCGATCGCGATGCGGTCGCCGCTGCCCCGCTCGATAAGGCCGATGGTCGGTTCGGTGACCCGCAGCGGTGTCTCCATCTCCAGCCTCGGCTCCTCGACGCCGCCCTGCCAGGTGATGGCCGAGACGGCGAGTTCGTCAGGATCTGCGGTGGCGGACGGGGCGCCCGGTCCTGCGGTGGGGCTGCCGCAGCCCAGGACTGACAGTGCCAGTACCAGCACCGCAGCGCTCCTGACTCGGCGTGTGATGTTCCGGTTCACTACTTATTCCTGCCTGTGCGTGAGCTTGGGGCGCCCGGAGTCCCGGACGCCCCAAACCTCACTCGGGTGTTGCGATGACTACTTCTTGACCGACTTGGTCGACTTGGAGGTCTTCGCCACCGTGCCGTAACCGGACTTCTTGCCGGTCACCGTCACCTTAATGGTCTTGCCCTTCATCGACTTGGTCAGCTTGAGCGACGACTTGGTCGCGCCCTTGATCGCCTTGCCACCGGCGAACCACTGGTAGGTGAACTTGGTGCCGGAGGTCCACGAGCCCTTGTTCACCTTGAGGGTCTTGCCCACCTTGGCGGAGCCGGTGATCTTCGGGGTCGCCGACTTCAGCGCCTTGACCAGCGAGGCCTTGGCCGAGGTCAGACCGGTGACCGCCTCGCGCACCTGGGTGAGCGTGGCCGTCTGGTCGATCAGCACCGTGCGCGCCAGCTCCAGTGCCGCAGCCATTCCCGCCCACGAGGCGGCGGTGTAGGACTTCGACGACAGGCTGGAGTAGGACGTGTACAGGCTGGACAGCTCCGCGACCGACTTGATGATCGCCGACTCGTCGACCTTCGGCGGGATCGGCTGCAGACCCGCCAGCGCCGCCTTGAGGGCATCGCTGGCCTGCTTCACCTCGCTCGGCGAGGTGGCAGCCCCCGCAGTGGCCAGAGCGGCCTCCAGCGGGCTCCACGACTCGGCGGTGTAGTTCGCCTTGACGTACCCGTAAGCCGCCGTGACCAGGCTGTTCAGCTCGGCACGCGCAGCCTCCTCGGCAGCCGCCGTCTCCGGGTCGACCACCTTCAGACCTGCGATGGCATTGGTGACGGCCAGGCCGAGCGCCTGGATGTCATCGGCCGACAGGTCGGTGTTCGGCGAGGACTTGGCGACCACCGCCGCGTTCAGGGCGGCCGTCACGGCAGCCCAGGACGAGGAGGTGAAGGACGACTTCAGCGGTGCCAGTTCGGCAACCGCCGCGATCGGCCCGGACAGCACGTCCAGATCGCCCAGCGGAGTCAGGCCCGCGTAGGAGGAGAACAGCCCGGCGAACGCCGCGTTGATCTCGTCCTGGGTGGCCTCGGCGTTGGCCAGGGCGGCCTCGGCATCGGCCAGCGCGGTGGTCACAGCGGCCACCGACGAGGCGGTGTACGCCGCGGTATCGGTCTCGGCGAGCAACGCCTCGACCGCCGAGATCCCGCTGCGCAGGTCGGCGACGTCCACCCCGGAGACCGCAGCCTCACCGATGAACACGCTGGCAGAACGCACGCCCACCACAGTGGTGCCGAGCTTGGCGACCACGGTGTACCGCACCAGGCCAGGCTTGCTGGCGGTCAGAACACCCTCAGGCGTGATAGCTGCCTGCGCGCTGTTCTCCTCGTGCAGCGCCACCCGGTAGGTGTAGCTGTCAGCCGCCTCTGCCGGGACCATGGCGGCAGCGAGCTGGTAGCCCTCCTGTGCCTGCTCGACAGAGATCGAGCGGTCCGGCGTCTGCAGGATCGACCCGAACAGCGTGGTGCTGCCGTCGACCAGGGTGCCGGTGCGAACCACCACGGGGAAGCTCGTCGACTTCGTGGTGCCGTCGGCGGTCACGGTCGCGGTGATCGTGGCCAGGCCCTGGCCCACCGGACGAACCGTGCCCTTGGCGTCCACTGCTGCCACCGCCGGGTCGGACGAGGTGTAGCTCACCTCGACCTTGGCCAGGTCGTAGAAGGAATGGTCGGTCCGGCTGGCCGACAGGTTGGCGTGGATGACGTTGGCCGGCGCCTCGGTGTTGAGGATCACGCCGTCCGGGACCGCCGCGACCACGTCAATGCCCTTGGCCAGGTAGCCGGAGAGCTTGAACGTCGCCTTCTGCGCCGTCGAGATGTCAGAGTTGGGGCCGACGAACAGCTTCCAGGTTCCGAGGTCGAAGGTCTTGCGATCGGCGTCGGAGTTCCAGAACCACAGGTCCGCGGCCTTCACCGTGATGGTGACGTCCTTGGACTTGCCGGCCTTGACGGCGACCTTCTCGAAGCCCTTCAGCTGCAGGTTCGGGCGCAGCGGATCGGAGGCCTTCGGGCTGGAGACGTACAGCTGCACGACCTCCTGGCCGTCACGTGCCGAGGTGTTCTTCACGGTCACGGTGGCCTTGATCTCGCCGTTGACGTCCACCTTCGACGAGTCGAGCCGCAGGTTCGAGTACTCGAACGCGGAGTAGCTCAGGCCGTAGCCGAACGGGTAGGTGACGTCCTTGGTGAAGTACTGGTAGGTGCGGCCGGAATGGGAACCATCCGGCGTCATCTGGTAGTCCTTCGTATCCGGCAGCTGGGTGATGTCGGAGTAGTTGGTGTACGGCAGGCGACCGGACGGGTTGATCTCCCCGAACAGCGTGGCGGCGACGTTACGCGCCTGCGCCTGGCCGTTGTAGCTGGTCCACACCAGACCCGCGACCTTGTCCTTGAACGGGTCGACGTTGACCGTCGCAACCGTCTGCATCCAGGCAACGGTGTTCGGGTTCAGCCCCGCCACCAGCTGGATCATCTGGTCCTGGCCGCGAGACAGGTCCAGCGAGACCCTGTCCTCGTCCTCGGAGGAGTCCGACCCGGCCGTGAGACCGCCGGCGGAGCAGTTCTCGGTGGGCTCGCTGGGGTTGGTCAGGCAGACCGACTGCATGGCCAGAGTTCCCACGTAGGACAGCACCACGTCAGCGTCGGCGATCGCGTCGGCGTCATTGACGCCATCGGCGTTACTGTCGCTGGCAACCAGCTTGGACATGCTGAGGTCGAAGAAGTCCGTATCCCACTCGAAGAACAGCTTCTGCTTCGTTCCGGCCAGCTGCGCGATCCGACCGGCGACCTTGGTAGTGACGGTGCGGAGCTTGTTCTGAACCTCGCTCGTGGTCGCGGTCGGGGTGGCACCACACAGGTCCTCGCCCGCATCCACAGTGCCGATGACCTGACCGTTGTAGCGGTCGTTGAGGCTCACCGAGAGCCGGCCCGGCAGGAAGTTGTTGGCCGGCTTGTAGCACTGGTTGCCGGCCTCGTTGAGGTACTGCGACCCGTTCAGCACCGGCGTCGACTGGGCGACAGCGATCTGGGTGGTGCCGACCGGGATCTCGGTGTCGACACCGAAGTACCCACCCCAGGCGCCCAGCGAGCTGAGCGAGTTCGAGCCCGAGCTCCAGGGCTTGATTCCCTGCCAGCCGTCGATCTTGCCAGACCGGATGATCTGCTGGGTGGTCACCGCACCCAGCTCGGTGCCGGCGTCGTCGAGGAACCGGAGGACCTTGCCGCCCGAACCGAGGGCGCCCTTCTTGCGGGTCCAGTCGGTGGGGTTGTCGGTGATGACGGGGATGTACTCCACGGTCGCGTTGGGAGCCTTCGCCTTGATGTACTGGGTCATCGCCTGGATGACGTTCAGCGTCTGCTCGTACGACTTGGTCGGGGAGTAGTCGCCGTGAACGACGACCCGCGACATCGGGCCCGTGATGACGTACTTCGACGAGTTGGTCGGCTTGGGCAGCGGCAGCAGGCCGTTGTTCTTCAGCAGCACGGTGGCTTCGGCGGCAGCCTGGGCGGCCAGTGCACGCGCCTGCGGGGTGTCGACGTTCTCGCTCAGCTTGAAGTCGGCCCACGGGGTCGTGGCGTAGAAGTCGTCGAACTCACCGAACTGGACGCGGATCGTGAACGCGCGCACCAGCGCGACGTCGATGTCAGCCTCGGTCAGGTTGCCCTCGCTGCGCGAGGCGACCAGGCCGTTCTGCGAGTTGCCGTAGTCGCCGTCCATGCAGTCGAGGTCCGTGCCGGCCTTCAGGGTGAAGGCGACGCCGGTGCGCTGGTTGAGCGTGATGCCCTCGGGCACCCACGCCTTCTCCAGGTCCCCGTAGCCGTGGAACTGGTCGTGCCAGGCGTCCCGGATGGCGTCACAGTCGGAGGTCACCACGCCGGTGAAGCCCCAGGTCCGCTTGACCAGGGTCTCCAGGTAGTAGCGCGATACCGAGACGGGAACGCCGTTGACCCGGTTGTAGGCGGTCATGATCGACTTCGCGTTGTGGTCGCGGATCAGGGTGGCGAAGGCGGGGGTGTAGTACTCCCGCTCCTCGGCCTCGGTCAGGGTCGCGCTGCCGATGTGGCGATCGGTCTCGGAGTTGTTGGCGAGGTAGTGCTTCGGCGTGACGATGGTCTTGAGGTAGCCACCGTTGGAGTCCGGGTCGCCCTGCATGCCGTCGGTGAACATGCCACCGATCTGGCCGGTCAGGTAGGGATCCTCGCCGTAGGTCTCCTCGGCGCGGCCCCAGCGCGGGTCCCGCAGCATGTTGATGGTCGGGGACCAGTAGGTCAGGCCCTTGTTGGCGACCTGGTAGTTCGAGTTGGTGAAGTTGGTGAAGGCACGGGCCTCGGTGGCGACCGTGTCGGCCGCCTTGAGGACCAGATCCCGGTTCCACGACGACGCCAGTGAGATGCCGGTGGGGAAGTTGGTGGCCAGGCCGCCCTGGTTCAGGTTGGCGCCACCGGAGCGGGCTACCCCGTGCAGGGCCTCGTTCCAGTAGCCGTAGGCCTTGACCCCAAGGCGCGGAATGGCTGGTGCGATACCGTTGCCCGCCGTCTGGGTCTGGGCGTTCAACTGCTGCGACTTCTCGGCGAGAGTCATGCGGGACACCAGGTCGGCGGCCCGGACCGACGCGGGGAGCGTCTGGTCGAGGTAGGGCTGTGTGGCGGCGACCGAGGCGGGCGCCGGCTGCAGCCCGCTGAAGATCAGGCCACCTGCGACGGCGAGCGCTACTGCTCTGCCCGCCCGCCGCCCTCGCGGCTTGTGGGAGTTCGACATACGGCGATGTGTTCCTTTACTAGCGGTGGAAAAGGGACCTGCGGGGAACCTGGGGCGTGAACCACCGCGATCGGCCTGTCGAGCACTCCGCATCGAGTTCTGCTCCCTGCGTTCGCGATCCTAAGTCAACGACGAACGCTAGGGGGGAGAATTGCGGAATTGGTTGTCGGTCCGTACGAAACGGGTGGGCCCCGCGCGCCGCGGCCGAAGCACGCGCGCGGCCCCACGGCGGCGCCGAGGGCAGG
>JAEZGC010000026.1 GCA_023437345.1 Actinomycetes bacterium | reverse complement strand
AGCGTGGGCAGGGCGCTTCTCGACCAGTGACTGCCCGCTCCGGCCGGCCGGGGAACCGGGCCCGCGCCGCTGACCGCGTCACGCGCCGGCAGCGGCCAGGTCGGCGAGGATGCCGCGAACCACGTCGCGCCCGGCACGGTTGGCGCCGATGGTGGACTGGGACGGCCCGTAACCGATCAGGAACAGGCGTGCCTCGTCGAGCGCGCGGCCCCGCTCCACCCGGATCCCGCCCGCCGGGGTCCGCAACCCGAGCGGGTCGAGGTGGTCGATTGCCGGGTCGAACCCCGTCGCCCAGAGGATGACGTCGGCCTCGACGAGGCTGCCATCCGGCATCCGCACGCCCTCCGGCTCGATGGCGGTGAACATCGGGTGGCGCACCAGCACCCCCCGCTCCCGGGCCTCGCGCGCCCACGGCGACCAGTACATCCCGGTCACCGACACTATCGACACCGGGCCGAGACCCTGGCGGGCCCGCTCCACCACCGAGTCGATCGCGGCGATCCGCTTCCCCTCGTCGAACTCGCCGGTGTCCCAAACCGGTTCCCGTCGGGTCACCCAGAAGGTGTCGGCGACCCGCGAGATCTCGTTCAGCAGCTGCACCGCCGAGATCCCGCCGCCCACCACAACCACCTTCTGGTAGGCGAACTCGTCGGCCGACACGTAGTCGGCGACGTGCAGCTGCCGGCCGCGGAACGAGGCGGCGCCGGGGTAGGCGGGCAGGTGCGGACGCGTCCAGGTGCCTGTTGCATTGACCACCCAGCGTGCCGCCCAGGTGCCGGCGTCGGTCTCGACCAGCAGGCGGCCACCAGGGTTGGCGTCCTCCCGCCGGACGGAGGTCACGCTGACCGGACGGCGCACCCGCAGGTCGTTGGCCGCCTCGTAGGCGGCGAAGTAGGCCGGCAGCGCGTCCACGCTCGGGGTGGCCGGGTCGATCCGTGGCTGCGCTGCGCCCGGCAGGTCGTGGATGCCGTTCACCGTGGCCATCAGCAAGGAGCGCCACCGGTGCTGCCAGGCGCCGCCCGGGGCGGGATTGGCGTCCAGCATCACAAAGCTGCCGGTCTGCCCCGGCGTCTCGTCGCCGAGCGGCAGGAAGCCTCGCCGACGCAGGTGGTGGCCCGCGGACAACCCGGCCTGGCCGGCGCCGATCACGACGACGTCGACCCGCGTGGCTACACCCACCACAGGTTGGCCAGCGTCCACAGGACGGCGGCGGCGAGCGCGGCGGCCAGTTCGATGCCCATCCCCACCAGCATCGCCCGCAGCGCGACCCTTGCCGACTGCAGCGCACCCGGCAGGTCGCGCAGCCGCAGCCACTCCATGGCCAGCAGGCCGAGCGGGAAGAACACCAGCACGCCGACGACAGGGATCACGAAGAAGCCGACGATGCCGGCCGCCGCGGCGCCCAGCTGGGACTGCAGCGGGACCCCGGCACCCTGGGTGCGCCTGGCGGTGATGACATAGGTGCCTACCGAACCGGCGCCGAGCAACGCCACCATGACGGCGAAGACGGTCCACGCCGCGACGCTGGAGTTCAGGATTGCCCACACCAGTGCAGCGGCGGCGATCAGGATGGAGCCGGGCAGGACGGGGACGATGATGCCGACCAGGCCGACCACGATGGCGAGCCCGAGAAGAACCGTGACGATGTCGATGGCGCACCTCCTGTTGTCCTCAAGGATGCCCGCCCCGTCCAACGCACCGACCATCGCCGTCCTGCCTGACTCCGTCCCGGCCTGGACGAGACGTTTGCGCGGGTCCGCTCCCGCCGCAGTTCGGCACCGGCTAGCGTGAGTCCTGAGCCGGCAAGGGTGCCGGCCCATGCGCAGGAGAGGGGCCTCACATGGCGGGCAAGTTCGAGCTCTGGGTCGACAAGGGCGGCGACTGGCGGTTCAACCTGAAGGCGACCAACGGCCAGGTCATCGCGACCAGCCAGGGGTACGCCTCCAAGGCGACCGCGCTGGCCGGGATCGCATCGGTGCAGAAGAACGCTCCCGACGCCGAGGTCGTCGAGATCGAGAAGTGAGACCTAGAGCTCTTCAGCGGTAGCCACTTCGAGCAGCCGGTCACGCGCCCGCCTGGCGCGCTGCGGCTGCCCGCGTCCCAACGCCGCGACGGTGAGTCCGTCGTGCTCGCCGGGCGCCGGCGTCCAGGCCGACCCGCCGGAGCCGTCGTCGGCGCGCACGCAGAAGGTGTGCCGCTCCTCGGCCTCGGCAACCACCGCCGCGTTGACGTCGGCGGCGGACGTGGCGGCTATCACGTACCAGGCCCCGGCCAGGTCGCCGGGACGGTATTCGCGCGCCTGCCAGTCGATAGTGCCCTCGCGGGCGGGCCCCGCCAGGTCGGGGTGCAGCTCGGGGGAGACCACGGTGACCAGTGCGCCGGCGGCCAGCAGCTTCGGGACGCGGCGCGCGCAGACCCGTCCGCCACCCACGACGACCACTCGACGGCCGCGCAGCAGCAGACCGGACAGGTACGGGGTCTCGACTGCCACGCCGGGATTCTGCCACCCCGGCCCACGCCGGCGCGATAGGTGGGAGGATCTGGGGGCGCACATCGCGGAATCCGGTGAGACTCCGGAGCGGTCGGGCCACCGTGACCCGGGGGACCGGGAAGTCGGGAACCGGTGGGCGTGACGTATCCGGGCCACGACTCCTGAAGGGCACTCCATGGCTGCCGCCACCCTCCCGATCACCCCACCCGACGCCGCCGTGATGGCGGCCGCGCGCCACCGCAGCGACGGGCAGGCCAAGCCGCTCGGCGCGCTCGGCGGACTGGAGGAGCTGGGGGCGTGGCTGGCCGGGTGCCAGGGGACCTGTCCACCCCGCCAGCTCGAGGATGTCCGCGTCGTCGTCTTCGCCGGCGACCACGGCGTCAGCGCCGCCGACGTGTCGGCGTACCCGGCGGCGATCACCCCGGCCATGGTGCGCGGCATCGCGGCCGGGGGTGCCGGGATATCGGCGCTCGGCCGGGCAAACGGGGTGACGGTGCAGGTGGTCGACCTCGGCGTCGCCGAGGACTTCCCCGACCTCGACCCCGCGGTGTCGCGGTTCAAGGTGCGCCGCGGCTCGGGGTCCATCGACGTTGAGGACGCGCTCACCCGCCAGCAGGTCGAGGCGGCCCTCGCCGCCGGGGACAGCCTCGCCGCCGAACTGGTGGCCGACGGCGCCCAGCTGCTGATCGCCGGCGACCTGGGGATCGGGAACACGACCATCGCGTCGGCGCTGATCGCTGCCAGCTACCGCCTGCCCGCCGCCGCGGTGGTGGGCCGTGGCACAGGGATCGACGACGCGGCGCTGGCCCACAAGGCAGCGGTGATCGACGCGGCGCTGGCCAGGGTCGGCGAGCGGGTCGCCGACCCGGTGGAGCGGCTGGCCGCGCTCGGCTCGGCCGACACCGCGGCCGCCGTCGGTTTCCTGCTCGGCGCGGCCCGCCGCGGCGTCCCGGTGCTGCTGGACGGGGT
>JAEZGC010000342.1 GCA_023437345.1 Actinomycetes bacterium | reverse complement strand
GGGCGGCGGGCGCCCCCGCCAGGACTCGAACCTGGGACCGACAGATTAGAAGGCTGCTGCTCTATCCACTGAGCTACGGGGGCCGCACGACGATGGTAGCGGCCGGGGACGCCGCGCCCTGCCGCCCGGAGGCTCCCGGTGACTCCGAGGGGCTCGGTGCCACCGACATCGCCAACCACCGCGACAACGCCGATGACGCTCAGTCGCCGATGGTGTCCCTGGCCCGCTGGACAATCAGCGGATCGATCTGGCCAACCACCTCGTGGTCCTTGCCCTCGTACTCGAACTGGCTGAGGAAGTACCGCATCGCGTTGAGCCGCGCCCGCTTCTTGTCATTGCTGCGGACGGTGATCCACGGTGCGTGGTCGGTGTCGGTTCGGGCGAACATCGCCTCCTTCGCCGCCGAGTAGTCACTCCAGCGGCCCAGCGACTCCAGGTCCATCGGCGACAGCTTCCACCGCCGCACCGGGTCGATCTGGCGGATCGCGAACCGGGTGCGCTGCTCGCGCTGGGTGACCGAGAACCAGAACTTGGTGAGGTGGATCCCGTCCTCGACTATCGCCCGCTCGAACTCGGGGACCTGCTTCATGAAGACCTCGTACTCGTGGTCGGTGCAGAAGCCCATCACCCGCTCGACACCCGCCCGGTTGTACCAGGACCTGTCGAACAGCACGATCTCGCCCCGGGTCGGGAAGTGCCGCGCGTACCTCTGGAAGTACCACTGGCCCTGCTCGCGTTCGGTGGGCGTCGCAAGCGCCACCACCCGGGCCGCCCGCGGGTTGAGGTGCTCGGTGAACCGCTTGATCGTGCCGCCCTTGCCCGCGGCGTCGCGGCCCTCGAAGACGATGATGTGCCGGGCCCCGGTGTCCTGGCCCCAGTACTGAAGCTTCAGCAACTCGACCTGCAGCAGGTACTTCTCCTGCTCGTAGGTGTCCCGGTCCAGCAGTTCGTCGTAGGGGTAGTCCTCGCGCCAGGTCTCGACAGCACGGCCGCCCGGGTCGATCAGCGACGGGTCGGGGCTGTGGGCCTCACCGACCGAGTAGCCCTGCGCGACCAGGTCGTCGATGTACTCGCGAAGGTTGACGTCGACATCGGGCATCAGGCCCTCGAGGTCGCTGGGACCGGTCACCACGAAACCCTCCTCGCCCGACGCTGGGGCAGCGGCTGCGGTCCCCACAGTAGCCGCAGCGGGCGAAGCGGCCGACCCGCTCGCCGCAACCCAATAGAGTTGGTCTGTGACTGACCTGCTCGTGTGGATCGACTGCGAGATGACCGGCCTGGACCTGACCAGCGACGCGCTCATCGAGGTGGCCGCCCTGGTGACCGACGCCGACCTGAATGTGCTGGGCACCGGGGTGGACGAGGTGATCCGGCCACCGGACGCGGCGCTGGCCCAGATGGGCGACTTCGTCAGGTCGATGCACGAGAAGTCGGGGCTGCTGCCCATGCTGGAGAACGGCATCACCCTGGCCGAAGCCGAGGAGCGGGTGCTGGCCTACGTCCGCGAGTTCGTCCCCGAAGCCCGGCGGGCCCCGCTGGCCGGTAACACGGTGGGAACCGACCGCGCCTTCCTCGCCCGCGACATGCCCGGCCTGGAGAGCCACGTCCACTACCGCAGCGTGGACGTGTC
Source organism: Actinomycetes bacterium (assembly GCA_023437345.1). Lineage (GTDB taxonomy): Bacteria > Actinomycetota > Actinomycetes > Propionibacteriales > Propionibacteriaceae > Propionicimonas. The sequence continues at coordinate 1,793 of JAEZGC010000342.1, read as the reverse complement.
CAGCATCAAGGAACTCGCCCGCCGCTGGTTCCCGCGCGCCTACTACAACACGCCGGCCAAGACCGGGAACCACCGCGCGCTGGCCGACATCGCCGAGTCGATAGAGGAACTTCGCTACTACCGCGAGTCAGTGTTCATCGAGCCGCCGGGCCTGCCGATCCCCCACCTTCGCGAGATCGCGTTGCGCCACCAGGGGGCTGTGGTCACCACCCTGGCCGCCCCGACGGAGGCGCCCGCCGAGCCGGCGCCCGATTTCGACGCACCCGGCATCACCGGCTAAGCTTTGGTCGCTACAAGCTCGCTTGTGGCGATGGTGGGTATAGCTCAGCTGGTAGAGCACCTGGTTGTGGTCCAGGATGTCGCGGGTTCGAGTCCCGTTACTCACCCTCACGAGGCCCGATCCGCCCGGCTCCACCCGGACGCTCGGGCCTCGTGTCCTCTTCACCCCTTCCCTGCCGTCCGGCGCCGTGTGACCATGTCACCCGACGGAGGGAGCCGACATGGCCGACCAGGACGACCTCACCGGCCGGGTCCGCGACCTGCTCGCCGGGGCCGAGGAGAAGCGCATGTTCGGCGGCACCAGCTTCCTGCTGGACGCCAGGATCGTGGCCACCGTCCGCCATGACGGCGACCTGATGGTCCGGGTGGACCCCGAGCGGGGCGTCGCTCTCGCCACCGAGCCGGGCGCGCGTCCGGCCGTGATGGGTGAGCGGCCGATGGGGCCGGAATGGGTCCAGGTCTCCCCCGCGGCGGTCGCCTCCTCAGAGCGGCTCGGGTTCTGGCTGGACCTCGCGCTGGCCCGGCATCGAGCCCGGTCCGGGTAGCTGTCACGACCTCGCGCGGGCGCGCCCCGAGACTAGAATCCGGCTGGACCCGGAACCCTCGCGGAGGCAGCATGACCCACCCCTGGCGCCGCTACGTGGCGCTCGGCGACTCGTTCACCGAAGGCCTCGAGGACCGCGACCCCGACGGCACCGTCCGCGGCTGGGCCGACCGGCTGGCTCAGGCCCTGGCCGACCGGTGCGGGCAGGACGTGTCGTACGCCAACCTTGCGATCCGGGGCCGGCTGCTGGCCCCCGTCCTGGGCGAACAGCTCGAGCCGGCCCTCGCGCTGCAGCCCGATCTGGTCTCGCTGATCGCCGGCGGTAACGACCTGCTCCGCCCCGGCGCCGACCCCGACGCGCTCGCGGACCGGCTGGAGGCGGCGGTGGTGCGGCTGCGGGCGGCCGGCACCACGGTGCTGCTCGGCACCGGCGTCGACACCAGGGACGCCGGACTCCTGGCCCTCAACCGCAGCACCCTCGGCATCTACAACAGCCACCTGCACGCGATCGCCGGCCGCCAGCGCGCCCACGTCATCGACCTGTGGGCGATGCGCAGCCTTCACGACTGGCAGATGTGGGCGCCGGACCGGATCCACCTCAACTCCCTTGGCCACGAACGGGTCACCCAGGCCGCACTCGTCGCGCTCGGGCTCGAGCCGGACCGGCCCGACTGGGACGATCCGCTCGCGCCGCTGCCCGTCCGTTCCCGCCGGGAACGCTGGGAGTCCGACCTGACCTGGGGCCGCGAGCACCTCGTGCCCTGGCTGGGCCGGCGGTTCCGCCGGACGAGTTCGGGCCAGAACCGGGCCGCCAAGCAGCCCCAGTACCGGACCGTGTCGCCCTCCCAGCAGAGCGCCGCGAACTGAGCCCGCGCGGCCGTCCGGCACAATAGGGCCATGCCCGTCACCGCCCTGCCCGCCCGCACCGTGCCGCCACCCGGCGGGCTCCGGCTGCGGCTTGCGACAGCTG
>JAEZGC010000227.1 GCA_023437345.1 Actinomycetes bacterium | reverse complement strand
TGATGGGGCGGCGTCGCCTGACGCTTTCCAGGGCGAATACGATCGGGGGCGTCCCGCTCCAGCCGGCCCCTGGCAGATCGAATCGAGGAGACCCCCGTGAACGGACTCGAAGGACGAGCCCGACCGTCGTTCCGAAGCAGTTACGGCCGGCTGGCCGCCGCCCAGAAGACTTCGGTGGGGGTGTCCTTCTACTCCCGCTGGGTCAACCGGCCTCTTGGCCGCGTGTTCGCGGCGGGCGGGCACGTGGCGGGGCTGACTCCGAACCACCTGACCGCGATGTCCGCAGTCTTCACCCTCGGCGGGCTCGTCCTGATCGCGACGGTCCCTCCGCACCCGCTCACCGGTGTCGCGGCGGGAGTCCTGCTCCTCCTCGGGTTCGCCCTCGACTCCTCCGACGGACAGCTGGCGCGACTGCGCGGCGGCGGCTCGCTGCTGGGCGAGTGGCTGGACCACATCGTCGACAGTGCCAAGACGCCGCTGGTCCATGTCGCGGTCCTGATCGCGGCGTGGCGGTTCTACGCTGTCGACCCGTCCTGGCTCCTGGTGCCGCTGGTCTTCCTGGTGATCGCGGTGGTGCAGTTCTCGGGGATCCTGCTGACGCCGTTCCTGTTGCAGCGCGGCGGACGCGGCCAGGCCGCCCGCACGCCTAGCACCGTCCGTTCTCTGGCGCTGCTGCCGGCCGACTACGGCGTCATCGCGACCAGCTTCCTGCTCTGCGGCATCCCTGCAGTCTTCGTGCCGACCTACACGGTGCTGGCCGGTTTCAGCGTTGTGATCACCGGCATCATGCTGGCCGGCTGGCGCAGGCGTCTCCTCGCGGCCGACAGTCAGTCCGACGCGGGCGCCTGATCCGGCGCCGGTCGGGCCGCCGTTCCACGGCCCAGCGCACCTGTGATGATCTCGCCGGTGTGCGGCACGTACACGTCGCGGGTGGCCTGCTCCGAGCGGTCGTACCACGCGCCGGACCGCTCGCCCAGGAACCGGGCCGGGACCCCTGCCCACAGGCCGGAGTCGGTGCGCTCTCCCTTGGGGAGTACGGACCCAGCGGCGAGGAAGGACCTGGCCGGTAGCTGTGCTCCGCCGAGGATCACGCACCGGGCGCCGCTGAAGCTGCGCTCCCCGAAGGTCACCGGATAGGCAGCCTGCGCATTGCGATCCATGTCCAGTCCGTGGGTCAGCACAAGGGACTGCTTCCCGGCGAGCCCGGCGAACTCGGCGAGGTGCACGCCGCCCGAACAGTCAAGGGTGTGATGGCTGGTGATCATGGCGCTGCGCCCCAGCACGAGTTGCGCTCCGTCGGGGTACAGCCGGCCGAACGCCGGGTGCGCGGACATGACGTTGTAGAAGCCGATGCTCGCGCCCGGTCCGACCTCCACCAGGGTCAGGTTCCGGAACATGTTCCCGCGCCCGACCTTCCCCCCCGGCTCGACCACGAACCGCCTGACGCCCCACACAAGGTTGGGACTGACCCTGGCTGACTCATGGATCGAGTGGCCCAGCCTGCTGAGGATTCGGTTCTTCAGCGTCGACGCCGGCGCCAACCAGACCAGCGCCTGCAGCGCCCTACCCAGTTTCCCCATTCTCCACCATCCTCTCCCGTGCGATTGGGGCAGCCGCGCGAAGGCTGCTCCTCGACGCCACGATTTCCCATGCCAGCCGCACTGCTAACCCCAGGCACACCGCCGCCAGGGCGCCTTCGACGCCCGCGAAGACGGCCCCGACAGCCACCAGCGGCAGCGCGATGACTGCACTGACGAGCGTTGCACGGGCCACCACGTCGAGTCGATGGTAGGTGGCCAGCACGGCCTTGGCGACCACCGATTCGGTGAAGTTCAGCATGACGAACACAGCCATCAGGACTACCACTCCGGTCGTCGGACGCAACGAGCCTCCCCCCAGCCACGACATCAGCACGGGAGCGAAGACTAGGACACCCAACCCCGTCACGAGGGCGATGCCAGCGGCGAAGGCGATCGCCGTGCGCGCCCTGCGGGACGGGTCCGCAGCGCGCGGCACCCACCCCTGGATGGTGGTGGTCACGGGGACCAGGGCGATCGAGATCTGTCGCTGAAGCTTGTCAGCGAGCGCGTAGAGCGGCTGCACCTGGGGTGCCACTGCCGACACGATCACCAAAGGGGATGAGACATAGGCTGATGCGCCGAGGCTGGAGGTGATGCCGCCCCGGTGGAGCACCAGCAGCTTGCCGAGCGGGCGGGTCGGCTGGCGTTGAGCGGCCGCGGCGCCGACCCGCTTGATGATCCAGGCGCTAGCGATTCCCACACCGAGCGTGAACCCCACCGCCTGCAGCAGCAGCCCGACCGCCGCGTCCGCGCCCAGCCACATGACGGCGATGGCCGCTACCGTTCCCCCGACCCGCGGCAGGGTCTCCACGAAGAACAGCACGAAGGGTCGTCCCAGTCCCACGAAGAACCAGTCCGAGGTGAGTCCGATCAGGCCCGCGGTCACGGAGGCGAGAGCGGCGAGGTCACGCCGCTGCGTCGCCAGCAGGGCGGACAGCACCGCGGCTGTGGCGACCACCGGGACCACGAGGACCAGCCGGACCTTCATGGACTCGCGGTACTCCCGCCAGCGCGACGCCGTATCTGCGCGTGCGATCGCCGCCGGACCGGAGAGCATCCACCCGTACCCGACCAGGACCGCCGCGACCGCGCCGATGGACTGCCCGAGCGCGATGGATCCCCATGCGGCTTCGCCGCTGGCATGGATCATGGACGGGATGACGGCTAGCGCCGCCAGGGCCAGCACCGCCATCGACAGTGCGTACCCCGCAGCCTTCTTGACCCCCGAGAGTCCGCGCACCGGATCTCCTCCCCCGAACCGCCGCTGCCCACAGATAGTAGACGGTCGATGTCCGAGGCTGGATATAGTGAAGTGCGCCTACGACCGGGGGAAGTGGGGGTTCCTGATGCAGCCACGCTGGGACTTGAGCCAGTGCAGCGGCTATGACAAGGGCAGAGGCTTTGCACACCAGGCACTCTGGCAGCTGGTTTCGGGGCTCGTCTTCGTACGCTGGTGGTGCCCACCCGGCCTGCGGGTGAGGATCCTTCGCTGGTTCGGCGCCACGATCGGTCAGGGTGTCTACATCAAGCCGCGGGTACGCATCCACTGGCCGTGGCGGCTGACGGTGGGCGACCACAGCTGGATCGGCGAGGACGCCTGGATCCTGAATCTGGTGGACATCACCATCGGCTCCCAGGTGGTGATCTCGCAATCCGCCCTGCTGTGCAGCGGGAGCCACGACATGAACTCGCCCAGCTTCGAGTTGGACAACGCCCCCATCGTGGTCGAGTCCGGCGCCTGGGTGGCGGCCAGGGCAACCGTCCTGCGCGGGGTGACGGTCGGCGCGAACGCCGTCATCGGGGCCACCGCGCTGGTGGTCAAGGACGTGCCTGCCGGTCAGATAGTCCTCGCGCCGACGGCCCGTCCGGTCCCCGACCCGACAGTAGGCAAGGCGTGAGGATCATCTCGGTGGTGACGCTGATCAGCCCGCTCGGCGAGTACGGCGGGCCGACCCGGGTCGCGCTCAACCAGGCGGCGGCACTGCGGGCCCGGGGCCACGATGTGGTGGTCGCTGCCGCCACCCGGGGTTTCGATGAACTCCCGACCTCGATCTCCGATGTCCCGGTCAAGCTCTTTCCCGCCCGGCAGGCCTTGCCGGGGGCGGGCTTTGCCGGCCTCTCCTCACCCGGCCTGTGGCGCTGGATAAGGCGCGAGGCCCGATCGGTGGACGTGTTGCATGTGCACGCCGCCAGGGATCTGGTGACCCTTCCGGCGGCCCGCCTCGCCCAGCTGGGCCGGGTCCCCTACTTCCTGCAGTCGCACGGCATGATCGACCCCTCGAACCATCCGCTCGCCCGCCCGGTGGACGCCGTCCTGACCAGGCCCGTCCTCCGCGCCGCCAAGGGCGTGTTCCACCTTACCGAGCTCGAGCGGGACCAGCTCACCCAGGTGTCCCGGGGTGCGGCGCGACTCCTCCCGCTGCACAACGGTGTTCCGGCCGCGGACGCCGGACCGACGGCGGCGGATGAGGTCGAGGTCCTCTACCTGGCGCGGCTGGCGCCGCGCAAGCGGCCCCTGAGCTTCGTCGAGGCAGCCGTCGCGCTCCACGCGAAGCACCCCGGCGTCCGGTTCAGCCTCGTTGGCCCCGATGAGGGAGAGGGGCCGAAAGTGGCCCGGGCCATCGAAGTCGCCCAGCGTCAGGGGCTTCAGATCCAGTGGGAGGGCCCGCTCAGCCCGGAAGAAACCCTCGCCCGCCTCCGCAAGGCGACCGTCTACGTCCTGCCCTCGGTCGACGAGCCCTACCCGATGTCGGTCCTCGAGGCCATGTCGGTCGCCCGCCCTGTAGTCATCACTGACACCTGTGGCTTGTCCGGCGTGGTCACCGATGCCCGCGCCGGGCATGTCACCGACGCCACCACCGCGTCGCTTATCGCTGCCATCGGGGGGCTTCTCAGCGACCCTGAGGAGGCTGCGGCGATGGGGCGCCGCGGACGGGAGTTCGTTCGCCGGCAGATGAGTATGGAAGCGATTGCCCAGACCCTGGAAGGCCACTACGCGGGCGCCCTCGCCTGACCCACACCAGGCATGCCACGATCACCGTCGCCGCCCCGGTGGCCTGGAGCAGCGACCCTCGCAACAGGATGGTCATGTAGACCGGGAGGATGGCGCCGGTGACGATCCACCAGCCTCCGCTGAGGTGGCTCAAACGCATCCGCCGGTCCGCGGCCGCCAGCGCCGGCCCGAGGATGAGGAAGCCGACAACCAGCGCCACCAGCCCACCATTGACCACCAACTCGGCCCAGATCGGGGCGGAGAGATTATCGAAGCTGTAGCCCCGGTACTCAGCGAGGAGAATCCCGGTGTCGGTCGGCTTGCCCGGCCACAACCCGCGGGGGACCCAGAACAGCACGCTGCCCAGGAACTGGCGCAGGGGCTGCACCAGCCCGTCCATCCAGAACGAGAGCGCGTTGGCGACCTGCCAGAACGAGTCGTAGTCGGGGTTCCGAAGGTACTCGGCGAAGAAGCCACCGCGGCTCACACGGATCTCGTCCGTGCGGAAGGCATCGGCGACCGGGAACACGAAGAGGAACGCCGCGATCACGCCGAGCAGAGTGAGGCGCACCCGCCCCCGCCACCGGATGGCCCCCAGATAGGCGACGAGGGCGAAGGCGACCGTCCCGAACGTGTACCGCGCGCTGGCGACCGGGTTCGCCACCGCGAGCAGCACGATCAGCCCGCCGGCGATGGTGAGGGTCAACACGCTTCTCACCGCACTATTGGTGGCCGCGCGACGCAGCTGGGCCATTGCGCCGGTGCAGACCAGCATCGGATACACGGCCAGCGCGTAGAAGACTGCCCGCATCGACGGGTCGGGCCAGGCGGCCGCCCGCGCGGCCTGGGCTGCCTGCCGGCTCCCGATCGCGCCGCCCACGCCCACTCGCGAAATGTAGAACGTCGTGAACACCAGCCCAATGGCGAACAGGATCGCGACCCTGGTCGGGCTGAGCCCTGCCCTGGATGGCGCCGGCGGCTTGGAACGGTGGCGGGTGAGCCACCAGATGACCCGTCCAACCTCGTACGCCGCGACACCAGCCAGCACCACCCAGGCGGTCGGGGTGTCGAGCGCCGGATCCATCCCCGGCGTGGTCGTGGAGACTTCGTCAGCCCTGATCTGTACCGTCGGTGCGATTCCCATGAAGATGTAGGTGAAGAGCCAGAAGAAGAAATCGAACAGGTTGAGCACGCCGCGCACCCACAGCACTGACAACCGGACCCCGCTCCAGACCATGATCGTCAAGGTGATCACCCAGGCGTCGCTGCGTCCGACATCGGGAATGGTCGATACCAGGCTGAGCGGAAGCGCCACCGACAATACGGCCACGGAAAGGATCAGAAAGACCACCAGAATCCCGGTTGGAAGCGTGGCTCGGTCGTCAGACCTCGGCATCTCCGACAATCGCCAACCCCCTCGCCGATAGTACCGCCGCGCCGATAGTACGTGAGGGTACCCTTGACCAGTCGGATCAGGTTGGGGGAACAGTATGGGAACCGGGGACGTCCTGCGAGTGCTGCGCCGGCACTGGTGGTTCATCGCCATGGCCACGGTCCTCGGCGCCGCGCTGGGCGTGACCTGGGCTGCGACACGCACCCCCGAGTACACCGCCAAGGCGGACGTCTTCATCACGGTGACCAGTGGCCAGACGACCGGCGAACTCGCGCAGGGCAGCAGCTTCTCCCAGCAGCAGGCCCGCAACTTCGCCGCCGTTGCGACAAGGGAGATCGTGCTCGCCCCCGTCATCGACGAGCTGGAACTCAATGCCTCGGTCGCCCAGTTGCGCCAGCGGATCAACGTCACCGTGCCGCTGGGGACCTCCCTGGTGTCCCTCCAGGTGACCCATCCCGACCCTGCGCTGTCGGCGAGGATCGCGAACTCCGCCGCAACCCACCTGGCCGCGGCGGTGTCCGACCTCGCCCCGAAGGTGGACGATCTCGATGTCGCGCCCGTCCGCGCGCAACTCGTGGAAGCGGCGACGGTGCCCGACAGCCCTTCTTCCCCGGACATCCTCTTGCTGGCTGTGCTGGGGATGCTCGCCGGGCTGGTGGCGGGGGTCGCCTACCAGATCCTGTCCGAACTGATCGTCGCCCGAGTGGGTTCGACCGACCAGCTCGAGGCGGTGACGGGCAGCGCTGTGCTGGGGATGGTGGGGCGCAGCCCCCGCCACACGGCTCAGTCGGTAGCGGTCACCGCAGCGCCGCTGTCACCGCGGGCCGAGGAGATCCGTCACCTGCGCACCGCCCTGAAGTTCCTTCCCGGCGGTCCCCACCGCGCCTTCGTCATCACCTCCTCGATCAGTGGGGAGGGCAAGAGCACGGTCGCGGCGAACCTGGCCGCAGCCTTCGCTGCCGAGAACGTCGCCACCTGCCTCGTCGAGTGCGACCTGCGACGCCCGAGCCTTGAGAAGATGCTCGACCTGGTGGGCGGGCCCGGGCTGAGCGACGTGATCGTCGGGGACGTCACAGTGGACGATGCCCTGCAACCGTGGGGCCATCACGGACTGCAGGTCCTGCTGTCGGGAACCATTCCCCCGAACCCCAGCGAGTTGCTGGGCAGCGCGCGGGGGGTAGCCACGCTCGACCTCCTGAACAGCCGATTCGACGTCGTCGTGCTGGACACTCCACCGCTCACCGCCGTGACGGACGCGAGCATCCTCGGCAGGCAGTTCGGGGGCGTGGTGCTGGTCACAGGGGCGGGCAGAGTGCGCGCCGCCGAACTCAGGGCGGCAAAGGACGCCCTGGCTGTCGCCGACGTCCCCATCCTTGGGGCGATTCTCAACCTCTCGCGGGAGAGCGCCTCGCACCGGCCCTACGCCTACGCGAACTCGGAGACCCTCGCGCGCCAGGTCTCGCGCACCTGGCGCGACTCGCTGGGCAACCAACGGCTCAAGGCGGCCCTCAAGGCCGGATCGGTAGCCTTGCTGGCAGCCGTCGTAGGCGGCGCGGGCTGGCTACTCGCGGGACGCGCGCAGGCCTCCACCCCGGGCATCTCCCCGCCACCGGTCACCCAGACCCCGGGCGGTCCCGACCTCCCGGTGGCTGCCTTCATCGGGGACTCACTTGTCCAGGGGGTGGGCGGCGGAGGCGTCCGGTGGACATCGCTGACCGCCGAGGCGAAGGGCTGGTCGGAGGTGAACCTCGGTCGCGGCGGCACTGGTTTCGTGACCACCGCCGGACCGGAGGGGTGTGGCCTGAAGACCTGCCCCAGCTTCCCCGAAATGGCCACTGAAGCGATCCAGGCGGCACCCGATATCGTCATCATCTCGGGTGGCCAGAATGATGGCACGGCGGACGTCGCGGGCGCCTCGCTCGAGCTCTTCTCGACGCTGCGCGAGGCCCTGCCGGATGCCCGTATCATTGTCACGTCGCCACCGTGGCGAGCATCGGCAACCCCAGCGTTCCTGACCTCCATGGGCGAGACGCTGGAACGCAATGCGAAAACGGCAGGAATTGAGTATCTCGACATAGGCAACCCATTGCGGGGAAGAACTGAACTCTTCACCGATGACGGGGTCCACCCGAACGCCGACGGCTATCGTGAACTAGCCAAGGTCATGACCAGATTGATCAGTGATGAGTGAACACGATATGGCGCACGGCAAGGCCCGGGTGCTCTTCATCTGCACGGCGAACGTCGCACGGTCCGCGGCGATGGAGCTGGTCCTTCGCGAGGCGTTGGGACCCGAGACTTCCGTAGCCATCTCCTCTGCGGGGACTCGGGCTATCGAGGGCTCCCCGGTCCACGCCTACATGCAGCAAGAGCTTGCCCGGCGCGGCATCTCCAGCGAAGGGTTCATGGCGCACCGGCTGCAGACCGATCTGCTGGAGCGCGCCGACCTGATCATCACGGCCTCCCGACGCCACGGTGCGGCGGCCGCCAGGCTGGTGCCCGGGGCCCGCCGACGGATGTTCACCCTGCTCCAGTTGCAGCGCCTGCTCGCCGAACTGCCTGACGCCGAACCTCCGGCCGGCTCGGCGAACGCCGCCGCAGCTCTGGCCGCCCTCGCCAGTCCGGTTCGTGGGCAGTCGACCCGGTCCCTCGCCAGAGACGACATCAGCGACCCCGTCGGCGGCGGTCACCGGGCGTTCCGGGCCGCGCTCAACGCCATAGTCCCTGCGGCCCAGGCTCTCGCCCAGGCCTTGTCCCGGGCCGAAAGCCGGCTCGACGAGCAACGTGCCAACCACCACTTCGAGATCGCCCCCGATCCTGAGCTGCCCGACCCCGGGGGCCTTGACGCCGAGACCCTCGACACCGAGGACCTCGACACCGCCGACCTCGAAGCCGAGATCCTTGAGCCTGCGATCTCGCCGACAGCCAAGGCGTCATGACTCGAGTCACCCTTGTCACGCTCAACTACGCACCCGAGCCCACAGGTATCGCCCCGTACTCAACCGGCGCCGCCGTAGGTCTCGCAGCCCAGGGCGACACGGTCCTGGCCATCACCGGCTACCCCCACTATCCGCAGTGGCGGATCCTTGATCGGTACCCGGGCCTGACGCGTCGCGAGCACTCCGACGGGGTGCGGCTCCTGCGTCTGCGCCACCCCGTCCCTCGTGCAGGCGGCCTCCTCACGCGTGCCGCGATGGAGATCGTGTTCGGGCTCCGGGCTGCGTTCTCCCCCTGGTCGCGTCCTGACGTCGTCATCGCGGTCAGCCCGGCGCTGCTGTCGAGCGCGATCGTCGTCCTGCGCGCCCGGTTGACCCGCACCCCGGTGATTGTGTGGGTGCAGGATATCTACACCCTCGGCGCGGCGCAGACCGGCGCAGCCGGCCTCGCGGCGCGGACCCTGCGCCTGCTCGAATCATGGACGACGCGAAAGGCCGACCGGGTGATCGTCATCCATGACCGGTTCAAGCGGTTCCTGGAGCGGGAACTCGCGGTGCCGTCCGGGCGGATCGACATCGTCCGGAACTGGACCCACGTCAAGCCGGCGACAGGGCGGTCCTCCACGACCCGCCACCAACTCGGGTGGAAGGACGACGAGACGATAGTGCTGCACGCCGGCGCAATGGGTTCCAAGCAGAACCTCGAGAACGTCGTCCTCGCGTCGCGGCTCGCCGCCGAGGAGCATTCGAAGGTCCGATTCGTGCTGCTGGGCGACGGGCACCGCAGGCCCGCGCTGCAGGCCATGGGCGCGAACCCGAACCTCCAGTTCCTCGACCCGCTCCCGGACGGGGTCTTCGAGTCGGCGCTGGCGAGCGCGGACGTGCTGCTCGTCAACGAGTTGCCGGGCATGACCGAGATGTCGGTCCCCAGCAAGCTGACGTCCTACTTCAGTACCGGTCTCCCGGTGCTGGCCGCTGTCGACGAGACGAGCGTCACCGCCGAGGAGATCCAGGTCTCAGGCGGCGGGCTTCGGGTTCCGCCCAGCGACCCCGTCGCGCTCCTGGCGGGAGCCCAGCGGCTCGCCGAGGACCAAGATCTGGCGCTGTCGTTGGGAGAGCGCGGCCTGGCCCATCGCGAGTCCGTGCTGATGGTGGACACCGCCATCGCGGGCCTCACCAGGTCGATGGACGACGCGCGCGGCTGACACCACGGTCTCGGGGTCCGAAGTCACGCCTCGGAGAAGACGAGCACCAGTTCGGGAGCGTAGGACACGATCGACGCCTCCTTCGACCACACCCTCAGGTTGTCGGTCCCCGCCGACGCCGAGATCCGCAACGTCACCGGATCCCCGAGCCAGTCACCCAACTCGGCCACATTCAGCGACACGGTGAACGCCTGATTCG
>JAEZGC010000213.1 GCA_023437345.1 Actinomycetes bacterium | reverse complement strand
GTGGGTGACCAGGTCCCGCGGTCTCAGGTGGCCGTTGCGGACGTGCTCGAACAGCCGGGGCCACTGGCGCTTCACTGGCGCCTGGTTCATCCGCAGGGTGAGCCCCTTGTTCATCGCGTCGCCGAACCTGATCGCGCTGAACATCGGCCCGTAGGCGCCGAGGACGCCGATGTTGCCGACCTTGCGGACGGCGTCGATCGCCCAGTTGAGCGCGACCGGCGACCCGCCCTGCAGCTTCAGCTTGGCTGCGGTGATGTGCTGCAACGCGGCACCGTCGGCCTCGGCCCCGACAGCCTCGATGGCGCAGTCGAAACCGAGCCCGCCGGTCAACTTCTTCAGGTGGACGACTATGTCGTCGACCTGGGCGAAGTTCACGGTCTCGGCGTGGGCGAAGTCCTTCGCCTTGGTGAGCCGGTAGTCGAGGTGATCGACGACCACTACCCGTCCGGCGCCCATGAACCACGCCGACCTGGCGGCGGCCAGCCCGACCGGCCCGGCCCCGAACACGACCACGGTGTCACCCTGGGCGATGTCGGCGAGCTGGGCTCCGAAGTAGCCGGTGGCGACCGCATCGGTGAGCAGGACCGCGTCCTCGTCGTGCATCCACTCGGGCACCTGGACCGGCCCGACGTCGGCGAATGGCACCCTGACCAGTTCCGCCTGCCCGCCGGCATAGCCGCCGCAGGAGTGGGAGTAGCCGTAGATGCCGCCGATCGCTGTCGCGTTGGGGTTGACGTTGTGGCAGTTGGCGTAGTGCCCGCGGGTGCAGAAGTAGCAGGACCCGCAGGAGATGTTGAATGGCACCATCACCTTGTCGCCCACCGCGAGGTTGCGCACCGACGGGCCCACTTCCTCGACGATGCCGATGAACTCGTGCCCGAAGGTGGTCCCCACCCGGGTATCGGGCATCATCCCGTGGTACAGGTGCAGGTCGGAGCCGCAGATCGCGGCAAGCGTGACCCGCACTATCGCGTCATTGGGGTGCTCGATTCGTGGGTCGGGCTTCTCCTCGACCCTCAGCTTGTACGGCCCGCGGTAGGTCATCGCTCTCATGGCGCCTCCTTCGTCGGTTGGGCGGTCACGCCGAGCCCGTCCTCCCCGGGTGTCTGGGTGGACGCTGCCCGGGTCTGGCTGGGGTGGTCGACCCGCTCCTGCGACTCCAGCAGCACGGCCCGTGCCTGCCGCTCGGCATCCTCGCTGCCGGCGGCCTCCTCCTCGGGGAGCAGGTCCATGCGGGCTTCGACCATCCGGTCGTCAGGTGGATCGATCATGACTGCCCAGTACCCGCCTTCGGTGCGCTTGCCCCAGGGCCGGAGACCCCACCGGCACGCAGACCCGTTTCGGCTGTCAGGATCGCGCCCTGCTAGGGCGTCCGCTTCACCCGGTGTCGAGTACCCCTTGCCAGGGACGCGAAAGCGCTGTCACGCGGGGCGGCAGGGGCAGCCGGCCGGCGGTTCGACCCGTCGGCGCCCGGGGTATGGGCTCGTCGTCATCCACGACGCGAGGGAAGGTAGTCGATGGCGGATCTGGATCGGGTGTCGCGGGCAGGGGCCGTGGGCGTGCGCGTGGCCGTTGCCGAATCGCTGACCAGCGGGTCGGTGTGCGCGGAGGTGGGAAGAGGTGAGGACGCCAGCACCTGGTTCCGGGGCGGTGTCGTGGCCTACGCGATCGGCGTGAAGCAGGAGCTGCTGGGTCTGGCCGACGGTGTCGACCCCTGCTCGGCGGAGTGCGCCGAGCAACTCGCGGGAGGAGTCCTCGCCCTGCTCGGGGCCGATGTCGCGATCTCCACCACCGGTGTCGGCGGTCCCGACCCCGAGGACGGCCACGATCCCGGGACGGTCTACCTGGGATGGGCGACCCGAGACGGTACGGGCCATCGACTGCTCAGGCTGGACGGCGCTCCCGGGGAGGTGGTCAGCGGGGCGGTGGACGCGGCCATGGCCCTCCTCGCCGACGTCGCCGAGGAACACCTCGACCGGAACTCGCCGGTCGCCGCCGGTTAGGCCGGCCCGCCGCCAGGGCACACCGAAAGGCTGTCCCACGTCCGGGGGTCAACCGGAGGACCCGGGCGACGCCCCTGAAATCGATTCCGCGAATTGCTTGTCCCACGACAGGTCGCAGGTCGGTGTCCACCCATCCTGCAAGCCCACCCGCCACCCCCTGAGCCCACCCGCGTAACATGGTGTCTGCGCTTGTCAGAGGGCCCTGCGGCCTGGCAGCGCGGGTGCGGATCGACACTGTCTCCCGCCCACTCGCCGCGCAGGGGAACCTCCACAAGGAACCACACGTGCACACTCCTTCCCGGCGCGCGCGCCGCAGCGGCCTGCTTCTGGCCACCCCCCTCTCCATCCTGTGCGTCGGACTGCTCACCTGGGGCTGGTCCTCGGCAGCCTTCACCTCGCAGACCCGCAACACCGGCAACTCCTGGGAGACCGGCTCGGTCGCGCTGACCGACGACGACGCCGGCGTCGCGGCTTTCAACATCAACAACGCGCTGCCCGGCGACTCCGGCGCGCGCTGCCTCAAGGTGACGGCCACCTCGTCCAACCCAGGCACGGTGAAGACCTACGTCGCCCGACTCGGCGCCGACGGCCTCGAGAACCACATCATTATCAAGACCGAGATCGGAGCCGGCGGCGACTACGGCAGCTGCGTCGGGTTCGTCGCCGAGCCCACCGGTGCGGAGTTCAAGACCCTCAAGCAGATCGCACAGCTCACCGACAGCTACGCCAACGGCGCGCTTGCCTGGCAGACCACCGGCAACACCGGCGGCGAGTCGAAGACCTATCGGGTGACCTGGACGTTCGACACCACCGGGCTCAGCCAGGCTGAGGTCGACGCCCTGCAGGGCAAGTCGGTCAGCGCCGACGTGGTCTGGGAACTCCAGACCGCCTAGTCGCCGCCGCTCCGATAGTGCAGCCCGCCAGCGCCGAAGCCGAGTCCCCCCGCGCCGCGTTCGCGGCGTGGGGTGGCTTCGTGCTGGCCCTGGGGGCACGCGCCTACCTGACCGTCGTCGCGACGCTGCTCGTCCTGGCCACCGCGCCGACCGTGTTCGGGTTGTCGTCGGTAGTCATCAACGGCGACTCGATGACACCGGTGATCGGCGTCGGTGACGTCGTCGTCGCGGTGCCGTACGACCCTGCCGATCCGGTGCCGATGGGCTACGTGGTCGGCTTCGCTGCGCCGGCCGGTTCGGCCCGGTCCGGGATGATGATGCACCGCGTCGTCGGCACCAACCCGGACGGGTCGCTGGTCACTGCCGGCGACGGCAACGCCGACGTCGACAGCGCCCCGCTCGACCGGACAGCGATCCAGACGGTCGGGCTGCTGCTCGTCCGCGGCGTCGGGCTCCCCGCCTACTGGGCCAGCGCCGGGGACTACCTCAAGGTCGTCGGCTGGCTGGCGCTGACCGCGGTGGCGGTCGCCGTCGAACTGGCCGGGCTGCGCTGCGTCCCCGGCAGGCGTGCCATCATCGCCCCGGGCGAGCGCGCCGGCGGCGTCACCGCAGCGGGCGTCACCGCGGGTGCCACGGTCCTTGCGCTGCTGGCGGCCGGACCCGCAGTCCCGGCCGAGGCGTCAGCCAGCTTCATGGCCAGGACCTCCTCGCCCGGCAACAGCTGGACGTACCCGGCGCCCAACCCGGCGGCCCGGCTCGAGTTCGTTACCCAGCCCGGGAACTCCACCGGGGGCATCGCGCTGGCCCGGCAGCCCGTGGTGCGGCTGCTGGACGCCGCAGGCAACCCGACCAGCGCAACCCGGAACATCACCCTGTCCCTGGT
>JAEZGC010000219.1 GCA_023437345.1 Actinomycetes bacterium | reverse complement strand
GCGTGGCGCCCTGGCAGGCCTGTTCGGGTCGTCAGCGGCGGCGGTCGAGGGCCTGACCGCGGCAGGGATCGACCCGCAGGCCCGCGGGGAGGTGCTCGGCATCGCCGAGTTCGCGCGAATTGCGGAGGTCCTCGCCCGGAACCCGGTGGGATAGGTTCGAACCCATGGCATCCCCGCTCGCCGAGGCTGAGGTAGTCCGCGTCCGTGCGTCCGGCAAGGTGAACCTCTCGCTGCGCAGCGGGCCGCGCCGTCCCGACGGCTACCACCAGCTGGCAACGGTGTTCCAGGCGGTGTCGGTGTACGACGAACTGGACGCCCGCTGGGCCCCGCCCGGCGAGATCAGCATCTCGGTGGCGGGCGAGCAGGCGGGACTCGTCCCCACCGGCGAGGCGAACCTCGCGGTCCGCGCCGCGCGGTTGCTGGCCGACGAGTACGGCACCGGCGGGCTGGGCGCCGCCCTCGAGCTCCGCAAGGCGATCCCGGTGACCGGCGGGATGGCCGGCGGTTCGGCGGACGCCGCGGCGGCGCTGCTGGCCTGCTCGGTGCTGTGGGACCTCGACACCTCGCCCGACGACCTGCTCGAGCTCGGCGCGAAGCTGGGGGCGGACGTCCCTTTCTGCCTGACCGGCGGCACCGCGATGGGGACCGGACGCGGCGACCGGCTGGCGCCCGTCCTGAGCCGCGGGACCTACCACTGGGTGCTCGCGCTGAGCGACGGTGAACTGTCCACCCCGGAGGTGTTCCGCCGGTTCGACGAGTTGCGTCCCGACGGCGGTGGCGACCTCGAGGTTCCCACCGAGGTGCTCAACGCGTTGATCGGCGGGGACGCGGCAGCGCTGGGCGCCAGCCTGCACAACGACCTGCAGGAGGCGGCGATCAGCCTGCGGCCCGGGCTGGCCAGGGTGATCGAGGCGGGCCGGGAACTGGGTGCACTCGGGGCGATGGTGTCGGGCTCGGGACCGACGGTCGCCTTCCTCGTCGCTGACGAGCGAGCCGGCCTCGACCTGTCGGTGGGGCTGGCCAGCGAGGGGCTCGGACGGGTGGTGCGGCGTGTCCACGGCCCGGTGCCGGGCGCCCGGCTGATCGGTTAGGCGTCCTTGTCGGGGAACCGCTGGGTGAACAGGCGGGGCTCGGCGCGCAGGTTGCGAAGGCCGTACCAGGACAGGTTCACCAGGTGCGCGGCCACTGTCGGCTTGTCCAGACTGAGTTCGTCGCGGGTGTCGAGCCACCACTGGCCGGCCAGCGCCACCAGCCCGACCAGCATCTGCGCGTAGAGCGGGGCCGTCTCGGGGTCGAGCGAACGCTTGGTGAACTCACCGGCGAGTTGGTCCTCCACGCGGGAGGCGATGTCGGACAGGATCGTCGCGAACGAGGTCGTCTCGGAGGGTGCCGAGGAGTCGCGGGAGATGATCCGGAAGCCGTCGGGGTTGTCGTCGATGTAGTCAAGCAGCGCCAGCGTCCCCTGCTCGATCAGGGCGCGCGGGTTGGCCCGCGGGTTGGCGAGCGCCGCCTTGATGGAGCCATGCAGGCTCTGGACCTCGCGGTCGACCACGACGGCGTAGAGGCCCTCCTTGCCGCCGAAGTGTTCGTACACCACCGGCTTGGAGACCCCGGCGTGGGCGGCGATCTCCTCGACCGAGGTGCCCTCCAGGCCGCGGTCGGCGAACAGCCCTCGAGCCACTTCGATGAGTTGCTCGCGTCGCTCGGCACGGGTCATCCGGACGCGGCCGCGCCGTGCACGGCCAGTTCCGGCGAGCTGGGTCACGCCCACAGTCTGTCCGGCTCCGACCCGGTTGGGAAATCGACGTGCGGGTTGGCCCGCCCGTGATCGCTCACCGTAGAGTTGGGGCGGTCGTCCAGTGATGACCGATCCCCGGTTGGTCTGCCGGCAGGGCCCGCCTGACTTTGAATCAGGATTAGCGACGTAGGTTCGACTCCTACCCGGGGAGCGCTGTGACGCCGGCGGAGGTCAGGAGTCGCTGACCCCCGCCCGACGCGCGGTCAACACCGCAAGCGGCTACAGCCCCACCGCCTTGACGCCGTACTCCGCCTGCTTGCGGGTGAAGCCGTCGAACTCCAGTTGTTCGATGAGGCGCTTGCGCGAGAACGACGTGAACTCCAGGTAGGACTTGGCCTTCCTCGCTGCCTGCTCGTTCCAGTCGACGTCGACGTGGTCGACACCGAACGT
This sequence comes from Actinomycetes bacterium, assembly GCA_023437345.1. Classification (GTDB taxonomy): domain Bacteria; phylum Actinomycetota; class Actinomycetes; order Propionibacteriales; family Propionibacteriaceae; genus Propionicimonas. The sequence continues at coordinate 2,611 of JAEZGC010000219.1, read as the reverse complement.
CGCGTCCTTCTTGGAGAAGCCCTCGTACTCCAGCTGAGCGATCAGGCCGGTGCGCGAGAAGGCGGCGTACTCCAGATACTCCTGCGCCTTGCGGACGGCCTGCTCCTGGGACACCGTCATGGCCTCGCCAGCCGGCTTCTCAACCTCGGCGCCGTCGCATACCTCATCGTTCTTCACCGACGCCAGGACGACGATGCTCTCGATAGGGGTCTGCGTGCCCGCGGCAGGCTCCTGGGAGCAGACCTCCCAGTTGGAATCGTCCAGCTGCAGCCGGCCCTGGCCGGACGCGTCCTTCTGGTCCACGCCGGAACTGTCAGTGGCCCGTCCTAGAATCGAACACACAGTCGATATTGGGGGTGCTGGACGTGGTGGCGCAGCCGGTTGAGCAGCGGGTTGGTCTGGCCGACCGCCTGGAGGCCCTGCGCCGTGAGCTGGCTGCGATCCCGCTCGACGGCTATGCCGGCCAGAGCCCGGTCGAGGCACGGCGCAACGCGGCCACGCTTCGGGCGCTGGAGTCGATGGTGCGCACCCACGTCGGGGTGGCGGTGCGGGCAGTCGAACGGCTGGTGCCGGTGCGGGACACCCGCCAGCTGCTGGCCGGCGACTTCGGCCTCGATCCGGTCGCCGCCCACCGCGAGCTCAGGGCGTCGCACGCGGCCGCTGCCGCGCACGTCGCCGAGCAGGCGGCCGCGACGGGCCGGATCTCCCACACCCACGCCACCGTGATCGGACAGGCGCTGCGACACCTGCCCGAGGCCACCACGCAGGCCGAGCGGCAGCGGGCCGAGGCAGTGCTCATCGAGGACGCCACGCGGTTGTCACCCAAGGACCTGCAGGCGCGGGCGCGGCGGATCACCGAGCTCCACGAGGAGCCCGACGTCGTCGACGGCCGCGAGGACGAGATGCTGACGCAGCGCGAGGCGCGGGCGCGGGAGCGCGCCTCACTCGCGATGTGGGACAACCGGGACGGCACCTGGTCGGGGCGGTTCGTGCTGCCCGAGCTGCAGGCCCGGATGCTCAAGACGGTGGTGGACGCGATAGCCGCGCCCCGCCGCAGCCACCTCGCACCGATGACGAGGATCGAGCGGGCGCGGGCCGAAGCGGGCCACGACAAGCCCTACGACCGAAAGGCAGGCGAAGCGCTGATCGCCCTTGTCGAACGGCTCCCGGTCGATGGCCTGCCGACGACCGGAGGCACCCCGGCCCGCATCGTCGTCACCATCGACGAGGCCAAGCTCCGTTCAGCCACCGCCGCCGCCACCCTCGCCACCGGTGAGCGGTTGTCCGCCGGCGAACTGCGACGGCTCGCCTGCAGCCACGGGATCCTCCCGGCGGTGCTGGGTGGCGCGAGCGTCCCGGTCGACCTCGGTCGCAGCCAGCGACTGTTCACCCCGTACCAGCGCGATGCGCTGGCGAGCATGGACGGCGGCTGCGTCACCCCCGGCTGCGACCGGCCGCCCGCCTGGTGCGAGGCCCACCACGGCGGGTCACCGTTCGCCGACGGCGGCCGGACGGACCTTGCCGACGGTTACCTGCTCTGCTCGGTCCACCACCATGAGGCGCACCGGCGACGATGGCGGTTCCGCCGGACGGCTGGTGCCCGGGCCGAGGTGGACCGCGGCGGCGGATGGGAACGCAACCACCGCTACAGACCCTGATCCGAGCCGCCGGCCCGGCTGATCCGGGAGGCCGCGGTGATAGTCGTGGTCGCCGCTGCCCCCCTGGCCGGGAGGCTGGGATCGCCATGGCCACGTCGGCCTGGCTGGCCGGGAGGCTGGGATCGCCATGGCCACGTCGGCCTGGCTGGCCGGGAGGCTGGCATCGCCGTCGTGGCTCCATGCCTGGCGCGGGCCACGCGAGCGGACCCAGCCGCTGGTTCGCGCCGCCCGAGGTCACCCGCGCGGGCTTTGGGGCGCCTGGGACGGTCGGGCGTCCGAGTCGACGGCATCGCCCGGCGCAGCCGGCCCACGGGGTCGTCGGGCCCCGTTGGCCCGGCGCCGGTCGGGTGCGCTGTGTGAAAGACTCTTGATAGTCCCCGGCAACCGCCACCGCGGCCCGTCTGGCTCGCCCGGCGAGGGCGGTTGTGCCAGGGGAATGGACGACAACCGAGGCTGGGAGTGCTGAATGGCCGAACACCCGACAGCTGAATCGCCGCGCGTCGCCGCGGTAGTCGTGATGGCCGCGGGCGCCGGAACGCGGATGAAGTCCGCCGTGCCCAAGGTGCTCCACAAACTCGCCGGACGCTCCATGGTCTCCTACGCGGTAGACGCCGCCAGCGCCCTCGAGCCCGACCACCTCGTCGTGGTCGTCGGGCACGGCCGCGAGCAGGTCGAGGCGCACCTGGCCGATGTCGCGCCCCAGGCCACCGTCGCATTGCAGCCCGAGCCGCGCGGGACCGGCGACGCCGTCCGCTGCGGCCTGGCGGCGCTGCCCGGCATCACCGGCGACGTGGTGGTGACCAGCGGCGACGTGCCGCTCCTCACCGGCGACACGCTGAACGACCTGGTCGCCACCCACCGGGCCCAGGGCAACGCGGCCACCGTCCTGACCGCCATCCTTCCCGACGCGACCGGGTACGGCCGGATCGTGCGCGACGCCGACCGGGTGACCC
>JAEZGC010000188.1 GCA_023437345.1 Actinomycetes bacterium | reverse complement strand
GTCGGCGGCCGTCCGTTCGGCCTTGTCGTCCCCACCGGCTACGACCCCGGCCGGCCAACCTCGCTGGTGGTCGCGCTGCACGGCTACACCTCGAACGCCACCGAGGCCTTCGGGTTCTTCGGCCTTGCCGAGGCGGCCGAGGCGCGCGGTGTGCTGATCGCGCTGCCGGAGGGGACCCAGAACTCCCGCGGGGACAGGTTCTGGAACGCCTCGCGCGCCTGTTGCGACTTCGAGAGGACGGAGGTGGACGACTCGCAGCACCTGGCGGACGTGATCGACGCCGTCGGCCAGGGGTACGCCGTCGACCCGCGCCGGGTCTTCGTCGTCGGCCACTCCAACGGCGGCTTCATGGCGCTGCGGCTCGCCTGTGACCGGGCCGACAAGGTGGCGGCGGTCGCCTCGGTAGCCGGCGCGATGGACGAGGACGCCGACTGCGCGCCGTCCCGCCCGGTGAGCGCGCTGCAGGTGCACGGCGGGGACGACACGACGATCCTCCTCGACGGCGGCAGAATCGACGGCAATGGCTACACCGCTGCCGCCGAGACCGCGCAGCTGTGGCGGGAACGCAATGCCTGTCCAGCCGGCGGGCCGGTGGAAGCCGAGGGGCTGGACGCGGACCGCTCGGTTCCCGGCGCCGACCTGGTGCAGGCCTCGTGGCCGGATTGCGCCGACGGGACCGAGGTGGCGCTGTGGACGATCACCGACGGCAGCCACGTGCCCGCGCTCACCCCGCAGTTCACCGGTGCGCTGCTGGACTGGTTCGAGGCCAACGCCCGGCCGTGATGCTTCAGCGCAGCGGTGCGGGCGGCTGTCCGGAGTCGTCGTCCAGCAGGTCGCGCTGCAGCCAGGCGACGTCGTGCCAGCGGCCGAGCTTCCAGCCGACGCCGGAGAAGACCCCTACCTGCCGGAAGCCGAAGCTCTGGTGGATGGCAAGGCTGGCCGGGTTCGGCAGCGCGATCCCGGCGTAAGCCCGGCGGAGCCCGCGTCCGGCCAGCACCGGCAGCAGCGCCTGGTAGAGCGCGCGCCCCGTCCCGTTGCCCCGGGCGCCGGCGGCGACGTAGATGCTGGTCTCGCACGACCAGTCGTAGGCGGCGCGCTGGGAGAACCGGTGGCCGTACGCGTATCCCTGCAGTTCACCGGCCCGCTCGAGCACCAGCCAGGCGTGGCTGGCGGAGTAGTCGGCGATCCTGGCCGCCATCTCGGCCGGGCCCGGCGGCTCGGTCTCGAAGGTGATGGCGGTGTCACGGACGTAGGGCGCGTAGATCTCCGCGCACGCCGCCGCGTCCGCCGCGGTCGCAGGGCGCACGAGGCCGGGTGGCTGGCTCATGGCGGAATTCTGGGACGCCGCGATCGCGGTTCCCCGCCAAGCCGGCAGCCGTGAGACTCGCCCGCGGTGCCTCCTTGCCCGTGCTGGGTGGACGGTTGTGGCCGAGGTCGGCGGGAACCGTCCAGTGAAGCCGGGGTCGGGCGGCCGAGGTGGCGGTCAGCCGTCCTCGTCCGCGCTGGGTGGACGGTTGTGGCCGAGGTCGGCGGGAACCGTCCAGGGAAGCCCGGGGTCGGGCGGCCGAGGTGGCGGTCAGCAGTCCTCGTCCGCGCTGGGTGGACGGTTGTGGCCGAGGTCGGCGGGAACCGTCCAGTGAAGCCGGGTCAGTCGGCGAAGATGTTGTTGCCCACTCCGAAGACGTTCTGCGGGTCGACCGCCTCCTTGAGGGCCCGCACGGCGTCCCTGCTGGACGGTGAGGCGACCCGGTCGATGAAGCCCTTACGGAGCTTGCCGATGCCGTGGTGGTGGGAGATCGAACCGCCCGCGTCCATGATCGCGGCCCGGATGTTCTTCTCCATCTCGGCGAACCTGGCGTCGCCGTCCTCGATGCCCTTGTGCAGCAGCCCGTGGGTGAAGTAGATGCACACCCCCGTGTGGTACATCTGGGTGACCCGCGGCGAGGTGAACGGCTTGCCGGGGAAGCCGAGCCGTTTGTGCTCGGCGTTGGCGACCCGCTTCACCGCGTCGCAGACGTCGTGGATCCGGTTCCAGGGCACCGTCGTCTCGTAGGTCTCGCCGACGATGTAGTAGTCGCTGAGCATGTCGCGGATGTACGCGATGGCGTAGGTGAGCATGTAGCCGCGCTCGCCGTTGGCGGGGCCGCCCGAGATGCCGCCGAACTTCTTCGCCGTCTCCGCCACCACCTTGTACTGGTAGTCGACCTCCGCCTTGCTCCCCTCCAGCACCATCGTGGCGGCCACCATCTGGTGCGGGTCGAAGCCCTTGATCCGGGTGACGACGAGCTTCTCGACCTTGCTGGTGAGGATCTTGCGGCGGTCGGTCGGGGCGGGCTTCAGCGCCTGGCCGAGCCGGAACTGGACGTTGTCGACCAGCCGGATGCTGGCCGGCTTGGCCCCGGTCTGGTTGAGCGCCGCCATGAACGCCACGCCGGTCTTCCAGTCCGGGAAGATCATCGACCCGTACCGCTTGGCCTCCGGCAGCCGGTGCACCCGGATCACCGCCTTCGTGACCAGCCCGAGGTTGCCCTCGCTGCCGAAGGCTGCCTTGTAGGCGTCCACCCCGGCCGCCTGCCGCGGGGTCGGGTACAGGTTCTCGACCACCCCGGCCG
>JAEZGC010000182.1 GCA_023437345.1 Actinomycetes bacterium | reverse complement strand
ACTGCCGCCGCGCGCGGCCTCGGCACCCCCCTCGGCCGGGCGCGGCGGGAGCTGGCGTCGCTGGCCGCCGCGCACCCGGTCGACAGCCACCGGGTGCGGCTCACTGCCGGCGACGGGACTGTGCGGGTCACCGTCGGGCAGCTGGAAGGCTTCCCCGACCCGGTGCCGCTGGCGCTGGCCACCGAACCGCTCGACGCCGCGGGGCTGCAGCCGGTGGTCGCCCACAAGACGACCTGGCGGGCTCACTACCAGCGGCTGCGGGACCGGCGCCCGTCCGGCGCCTTCGACGTCATCTGTCACACCGCCGACGGCCGGGTCACCGAGGCGACGCTGGGCAACCTCGCGTTCCGGATCGACGGCCGCTGGGTCACCCCGCCGGTCTCGACCGGGCTGCTGCCCGGCGTGGAGCGGGAGGCATGGCTGGCTGACGGCACCCTGACCGAGGCCGACGTGCGCGTGGCCGACCTGGTGCGGGCCGACGAGATCGCCTTCCTCAACGCGGTCCGGGGCTGGCTGCCCGCCGTTCTGGTCCAGCCCGTCGTCGCGTCCCTGGGGGCGTGAATCACGAGCCGAGCTGAGCTGCGGTCGCAGTGCCGTCGCCCCGGGCCGGCGTCAGCGGTTGCGGGGGTGGTTGCGGGCCTGGCGTTCGTTGCCGCGCCGGTAGTTCCCGGTGAGGCGGGCCATGAGCTCCTGCGGGTCCTCGTGCTCGACGTCTGCAAGGAAGTCTGCGGCCTTGCGGCCGCGCAGCGTCGTGGCCGGTCTGCCGCCGTGGGTGATCAGGACGTCCTCGCCGCGCAGCGTGTAGTCGAATCCTTTGGGGCCGGGCAAGCGGTTCAGGTCAGGCGACCGCTGCCGCGGCCAGGAAGGACTGGACGCTGCCGAACATGCCAAGGCCGTCGGTCGAGGCGCCGGCCAGCGGGTCGACGTTGTGCTCGGGGTGGGGCATCAGCCCGACCACGTTGCCGCGGTCATTGGTGATGCCGGCGATACCGTTCACCGACCCGTTCGGGTTCACATCGAGGTAGCGGAAGACCACCCGGTTCTCGCCCTCCAGCCGCGCGACGGTGTCGGCGTCGGCCTGGTAGTTGCCCTCACCGTTCTTCAGCGCAATGACGATCTCCGCACCCTCGGCGTAGTCGCAGGTCCACACCGTGTCGCGGGACTCGACCCGCAGCCGCTGGTCGCGGCACACGAAGGTCCGCCGGTCGTTGCGGATCAGCGCGCCGGGCAGCAGGTGGGCCTCGCACAGCACCTGGAAGCCGTTGCAGATGCCGAGCACAGGGAGTCCCTCGCCGGCCCGCCGGATCACCTCGTCCATCACCGGGGAGAACCGCGCGATCGCGCCGCAGCGCAGGTAGTCGCCGTAGGAGAAGCCGCCGGGCAGGATGACTGCATCGACGTTCTGCAGGTCGTCGCTGGCGTGCCACAGGGCCACCGGCTCCGCCCCGCTGAGCCGGACGGCACGGGCCGCGTCCCCGTCGTCGAGGGTCCCGGGGAAGGTGACGACCCCGATCCGCGCGGTCACCCGTCCACCCTGACGTCGAACGACTCGATGACGGTGTTGGCCAGCAGCGTCTCGGCAGCGTGGCGGATCTGGTCCAGCCGCTGCTCTGTGAGGTCGCCCTCCACTTCGATCTCGAAGCGCTTGCCCTGGCGAACCGACAGGCCGGCGAAGCCCAGGCGGGTCAGTGCCCCGGTCACCGCCTTGCCCTGCGGATCAAGGATCTCCGGCTTCGGCATCACGTCGACGATCACTCGTGGCATGCCCGGAGTGTAACGAACCAGCCCCGCCCTCGATCCGTCCGCCCACGTCCGGGCCACGGCCGGGCGGACCCGCCCACGGGGCGGATCGGCGTCGCCTGGGACGCGTCGGCTGGCAGACTGCCGCGTCGTGACAGCCGCGGCCGACCTCGAGATCACCCCCGCAGACCTGGCCGACCCGGCGGTGCTGCGGCTGCTGGCCGACCACCTGGCCGACATGCACGCGGCCTCGCCGCCGGAGAGCATCCACGCGCTGAGCGCGCCAGCCCTGCGCGACCCGTCCGTCACCTTCTGGGTGCTGCGCGACAACGCCCGGGTGCTGGGTTGTGTTGCGCTCAAGGAACTCGACGCCGGCCATGGCGAGCTGAAGTCGATGCGAGTGGACACGAGCGCCCGCGGACGGGGCCTCGGCGCGCGGCTGCTCCAGCACGTACTGGCCGAGGCCCGTCGGCGCGGTTACCGCCGGATCAGCCTTGAGACCGGCTCGATGGCCTTCTTCGAACCCGCCCGGCGGCTCTACCTGCGCGCCGGGTTCGTTGCCTGCCCGCCGTTCGGCGACTACCTGCCCGACCCGAACAGCGTCTTCATGACCAAGGCCATAGACACCACGACCCCGGCGGGTGCCACCGGATAGGACCGGCAGCCACCGTCGGGGTCGCGGCGGGGTGGGTCAGGGGAGCAGGATCGTGGCCCTCACCATGTTGTGGTCGGACGGGATCACGCCGGAGAACTTGCCGTTCTTCTTCAGGCTCAGCACCACCTTGTACTCCAGCACCCGGATCGACTTCGAGACCAGGATGTAGTCGATGTGGGCGCCGATGGCGTAACCCTTGTACTTGGTCGGCTTGGTCTTGAAGTTGTTCAGCGTGAAGTACTTGACGTTGGTCAGCTTCTCGGCGGTCGCCTTCTTGGTGGACTTCTGCTTCCTGGTGTTGCCCAGCGGGTCGATCACGACGCCGGACGCCATCAGCACGTCGTAGACGGTGTTGACCGCGGTCAGCTTGGTCGAGGAGTGGTCGCCCACCAGCACGACCGGCAGGTTGTCGGGGTTGTTGGCCTTGATCGTCGACACGATCAGGTTCGCCTGGCGCTTGCGCAGCGCCCGCTTGGCCTTGCTCTGGCCGGGCTCGGTGTGGGCATTGGCGAAGAAGAACTTCCGGCCGTCGGTCTTGTCCTGCAGGATCGCCCAGGCCAGGAACCGCGGACCCGAGGTCGCCTTCTCGTTGTCCAGCTGCTTTGACCCCTGCTCGACCAGGTCGAGCCGGTCGGCGTTGTAGATGATCCGGACACCGGCGCTGGCGCCGTTGTCGACCTTGGTGCAGTTCTTGTAGCTGGTGGTCTTGGCGCAGCCGTAGCGGTAGGTGTTGGTCAGCCGGTAGGGCGTCCCGAGCCGTTTGGCCAGGTCTTCGTACTGGGAGATCTTGGTGCCCTTGAGGATGCCGGGCGAGGCCTCCTGGACGCCGATCACGTCCACCTTCTCGGCCTTGATCTGGGAGATCACCTTGGCGCGGCGGGTCTCCCAGTTCTTGTCACGCTTGTTGACCCGGCTGTTGCGCGAGCAGTTGGCGCAGCGGACGTTGAAGCTGGCGACCCGAAGCGGCGTCGCCGCAGGGGTGGCGTCGGGGAGGGCCTGCGGGGCCGCAGCCGGCGCGGCGGGGGCAGGCAGGGCGGGGATCGGCGCGCCGGTGGCGGGGGACGGGGCGACGCCGAGCAGGAGGAAGGTCGACACGAGGCCGGCGAGGACTGCCGACAGGTGGCGGGAACGCAGCATGGGGGGAATGCCTTCCGGGGGGGCTTCTCTAAGCTGACTCTCAGCTTTCCCTCAGGACAATACACAATCTGACAGGGAGTTCCACCCCGGACCTGAGAATTCGGTGAGCGGTCACAACGCGAGGTCGAGGCTGAGCGGCAACCGCTTGCCGGCTCAGCCGGGCAGTGGACTGCCGACCAGGCGCCGGTAGGCCTCGAGGTAACGCTCGCGGGTCGCGGCGACCACCTCCGGCGGCAGCGGCGGCGGCGGGCGGTCCGACGCCGGGTCCCAGCCGGATTCGTGGGCCAGCCAGTCCCTGACGAACTGCTTGTCGAAGCTGGGCAGCGAACGGCCCGGCCGCCAGCCGGCGGCGTCCCAGAACCGGGAGGAGTCGGGGGTGAGCACTTCGTCGGCCAGGACGAGGGTGCCGTCGGGGCGCAGCCCGAACTCGAACTTGGTGTCGGCGAGGATGATGCCGCGGTCCCGGGCGATCCGCTCCGCCCGGGAGTAGAGGGCCAGCGTCGAGCTCCGCAGCCGGTCCGCCAGCTCGGGTCCGTGCAACCCGACAAGGGTGGCGAAGTCGACATTCTCGTCGTGCTCCCCCAGCGGCGCCTTCACCGCGGGCGTGAAGATCGGCTCGGGCAGCCGCGCGCCGTCGGTCAGGCCGACGGGCAGCTCAATCCCGGTAACCGACCCGGTGGCGCGGTACTCCTTCCAGCCCGAGCCCGTCAGGTAGCCCCGCGCGACGCACTCCACCGGCACCATCTGCAGCGGCTCGACGTACACCGCCCGGCCCGCAACGTCCTGGGGGACGTCGGTGGACAGGATATGGTTCTCGGCGAGGTCGTCGAGCTGGTCGAACCACCACAGCGACAGCTGGGTGAGCACCTTGCCCTTGTCGGGGATGGGGGTCGCCAGCACGTGGTCGAAGGCCGAGATGGCGTCGGTGGCGACCAGCAGGATCCGTCCCGGGCCGGCGTCATAGAGCCGGCGCACCTTGCCGGCGTGGAGCAGGGGCAGATCGGGCACGCGGTCAGCGTAGTGCCGGCCCGACTCGGCGCACCGGCGCCCGCCGGCGGCGGACGCGGTGCCTACAGGACAGCACCCGGGGTGTAGCCGGCGGCCTGCGGGTAGGCGGCGGCGAGCTCTGCCACCCGGGCGGCGATCCTGTCGACCTGGTCACGGGCCGAACCGGTGAGCGAGAGCGGGTCGGCGACCGCTGCCCTCACCTGCTCCAGGTCGAGCCCGAGCCGGGGGTCGCCGGCCAGCCGCTCCACGAGGTCGTTGGGGCCGGCGGTTTCGCGCAGCGAGAGCGCCACCGCGACTGCATGTTCCTTGATCGCCTCGTGCGCGACCTCGCGTCCGACGCCGCGCCGGACGGCCGCCATCAGCACCTTGGTGGTGGACAGGAAGGGCAGGTAGCGCTGCAGCTCGGCCTCCACCACGGCGGGGAAGGCGCCGAACTCGGCCAGGACGGTGAGGAAGGTCTCGAACATCCCGTCCAGGGCGTAGCTGGCGTCCGGCAGCGCCACGCGGCGCACCACAGACTCGAAGACGTCCCCCTCGTTCCACTGGGCGCCGGCCAGTTCCGCCGCCATCGAGGCATAGCCGCGCAGCACGACAGCGAAGCCGTTCACCCGCTCACACGACCTGGTGTTCATCTTGTGCGGCATCGCCGACGAGCCCACCTGGCCGGCGGCGAACCCCTCGGTGACCAGCTCCTGGCCCGCCATCAGCCGGATCGTGTGGGCCAGGCTGGACGGCCCGGCGGCCACCTGCACGAACGCCGACAACACGTCGTGATCGAGCGAGCGGGGGTAGATCTGGCCGGTGGCGGTGAGCACCCGCGAGAACCCGAGGTGGGCGGCCACCCGCTGCTCGAGGTCGGCCAGCCGGGCGGCGTCACCGCCGAGCAGGTCGAGCATGTCCTGGGCGGTGCCCATCGGCCCCTTGATGCCCCGCAACGGGTACCTGTCGATCAGCGAGTCGATCCGCTCGAACCCGACCAGCAACTCGTCGGCTGCCGACGCGAACCGCTTGCCGAGCGTGGTGACCTGGCCTGGGACGTTGTGGGAACGGCCGGCCATCGGCAGGTCGCGGTACTGCACCGCCAGCCTGGCGAGGTTCACCAGCGCGCTCACCACCCGCTCCCGGACCAGCGTGAGCGACGCCAGCACCTGCTGCTGCTCGACGTTCTCGGTCAGGTCCCGGGAGGTCATCCCCTTGTGGATGTGCTGGTACCCGGCCAACGCGCAGAACTCGTCGATCCGCGCCTTCACGTCGTGCCGGGTGACCCGTTCCCGGGCCGCTATGGACGCCAGGTCGACAGTGTCGACTACTCGTTCGTAGGCGGCGATCACTGCCGCCGGGTCGTCCCCCCCGAAGTCGACCCCGAGGTCGCGCTGCGCCGACAACACCGCCAGCCACAGCCGCCGCTCGGCGACAATCTTCTGCTCCGGCGACCAGATCTCCCGCATCTGCTCCGAGGCGTACCTGGTGGCCAGCACGTTGGGGATGGTCATCGCTGGGCTCCTGACGGCAGGGGGACGGTTCCGGCGGCTGCCCGTTCGGCGATGTCGTGGCGGTAGAACCCGCCGTCGAAGCTGATGCCGGCGGCCAGGTCGTAGGCCGCGGCGCGTGCGGCGGCCAGGTCGGCGCCGGTGCCGACCGCAGCCAGCACCCGGCCGCCGGAGGTGACC
>JAEZGC010000158.1 GCA_023437345.1 Actinomycetes bacterium | reverse complement strand
GGCGGGGCCTCGTGGTGACAATCAGATCACTTGCCGTTGAGCAGCGGGGTGATCTGGGCGTCGTACTGCGCGGCCAGGGCGGCGATGTCGCCCCCCTCGGCCACGGCGGCGAAGAACTCCTCGAGCTTCAGGGACGCCTCGACGGCGGCCCAGCCCGGCGCGGCCGGGGTCAGCTTGGAGTTGCTGGCGGACTCGCGCAGCGCGGTGGCGAACTGGTCGTCGCCGAGGGCGGCGACCTGGTCGGAGTTGGCCGGGCCGAGCCCGTTCTCACCGAGCATCGTCTGGTACTCGGGGGAGAAGATGATCCGCAGCAGGTCGCGGGAGCCCTCCTGGTTCTCGCTCTTGGCCGAGATGCCGATGTTGGAGCCACCGGCGAAGACCGGGGCCGGCTTGCCGTCATTGCCCGGCAGCACCATGACGCCGAACTTGTCGTCGTTCCACTGCCGGACTTCCTTGCCCTCGTCGTTCTTCACCAGATCGCCGATCGACCAGTGAGCCCAGCCGGGGGCCATGATCGTGGCGGCGGCCAGCGAGGTCTCCTCGACCACCTTGTCGCCCTCGAGGACGGCGTCGGAGTCGTTGATGTACAGCCACGGGCTGGCGTCGCGGGCCGTGGAGGGCGCGTTGGAGGCCAGTTTCTGGATCTCCTGCAGCTGGGTCAGGCCCTTGACGGTGTTGGGGTCGGAGAGGGTGGACACCCACTGGCCGCCCTCGTTCTTGGCGAGGTCGCCGCCGTTGGCGAAGACCCACGAGATGCCGTTGCGCCAGTCCTGGCCGCCGATGAAGAAGCCTGAGAAGTCATCGATCTTGCGCGGGTTCTTCTCGGCGATGGTCTTCACCGCGGCGTTGAACTCGTCGAGGGTCTTCGGGACGTCGACCCCCGCCTCCTTCCAGACGTCCTTGCGGTAGAACATGTAGCGCGAGCCGAAGTAGTACGGCAGCGTGAAGTTCTTGCCGTCCACCGCGCCGACCTCGACGAACGACTGCAGCAGCTTGGCGCCACCCAGTTCCTCGTACATGTCGGAGATGTCGGCGAACGCGCCGACGTTGGTGAAGGTCGGCGCCTGGGTGTTGCCGATCTCGGTGACGTCGGGGGTGTTGGCGGCGTCGGGCAGCGAGGTGGTCAGCTTGGCGATGATGTCACCCCAGGTCTGCTCCTCGATGGTCAGGGTGCCGCCGTTGAGCTCCTTGTACTGGGCGACCAGGTAGTCGCGCAGCGCCTGCGGGGTGTCACCGCCGATCAGCCAGAAGGTGATGTCCTGGCTCGCCGCAGCCGGTGAGCTGGCCGGGGCGGACTCGGTCGGGGACGCCGTTTGGCTCGCGGCAGGAGCGCCGGCGCAGGCGCTGACTGCCAGGGCAGACGCGGCGAGCAAGGCCACCGCGGCCAGCTTCTTCTTCATGGGTTTCCTTTCGGTTCGGACCTGGTGGCCGGACTGTGGGTCGGGGGCGCGCCGGTTCACGACACGCCCAGCTGGATACGACGGACGAGGGCGACGGCGCCGAGCAGGACGGCGTTGGTGCCCAGCGAGCTCAGCCGGAGCCTGACCTTGCCGCGGAAGTCGGCATGGGTGCGTCCGGTGACGACGGCCTGGGCGGCGGCCAGCAGCGGGCCGTCCACCAGGTCGGTGGGGCCGCCCAGCACGATGTCGGTCAGGTCGAGCATCCCGACGATGGGGGAGAGCGCGATGCCGAGCCGGCGTCCCGCCTCGGCGAGCACGTCGGCGGCCGGTTGGGGGCCGGCGGCGATCCTGCTGCGCAGCGAGGGGACCGACAGCCAGGTCTCAAGGCAGCCCTGCTTGCCGCACGGGCACGCGGCGCCCTCGTCCTCGATCACGACGTGGCCGATCTCGCCGGCGGCGGCGGACGTCCCGGTCACCACGGAGCCGGCGATCAGCAGCCCGGCGCCGACGCCGCGCGAGATCTGGATCCGGATCAGGTTGTCAGGGCCGTCGGCGAATGCGCGTTCGGCAAGGACTGCCACGTTGGCGTCGTTCTCCACGTGGACGGGGAGTCCGAGTTCGGCGCTGAGGCGGTGCTGCAGCGGCAGGTTGTGCCAGTCGAGGTTCGGCGCGGCTATCACGCTGCCGTGCCGGTCGACGGTGCCGGGGGTGCCGACGCCGATCCCCAGGACGGGGTGCTCAGCCCGTCCGATCAGCTCGCGGGCGAGGTCGAGGACCGCGGCGTAGGCGTCCTCACCGATCGCGGCAGCCAGGTCGCGGGAGGCGGACTGGCGCAGGTCGCCGCGCAGGCTGTACACCCCGCCGGTGATGGTCTGCGGGGCTGACAGGTCGAGGGCGATCAGGTCCCGGGTGTCGTCGCGGACCGACAACATCGTGGCCGGCTTTCCGGGCCGCGCGCCGGCGTTGGTCCCGGTCTCGGCCACCAGCGCGTCAGCCATCAACTCGGCGACCAGGTCGGAGATCGTCACCCTGGTGAGCCCGGTGCGGCGGGCGAGGTCGGCGCGGGACTGGTGGGGCTCGTCGTAGAGCGACTGCAGCACGAGGGAAAGGTTCGCCCGGCGGCCGTCCTCGGGCCGGGTGGTGCGGGGCCCGCTGGCGGGGTGCCGGTGCGAGTTCGCGGAGCGGCGCTGCTGCATGTTTGTTAGTAAACCTTCCGAACTATCTGCTGTGCAACAGGCTCCCCCGCACCGTGACGAGATCGTTACCTTGGCGACGCCGCCTGCGATTGCAGGCAAGATGGAGGTCACGACCAAGGAGCAGACCATGCCTCAGGCACTCGCCTACGCCATCGATTCCCCGACCGGACGGTTCGCACCGACCACCATCGCCCGTCGCGAGCCGGGCCCCACCGAGGTGCTGTTCGACGTCAGCTACGCCGGGATCTGCCACTCCGACATCCACACCGCCCGCGGCGAGTGGGGCCGGGTCAGCTACCCGCTGGTGCCGGGCCACGAGCTCGCCGGCGTGGTCCGCGAGGTGGGCTCGGACGTCACGAAGTTCGCCGTAGGGGACCGGGTCGGGGTGGGCTGCTTCGTCGACTCGTGCGGCGCGTGCGAGTGCTGCCGGGCCGGCACCGAGCAGTTCTGCACCGGCCCGGGCGGCACGATCTGGACCTACGACGCGACAGGACGTGACGGCCTGCCGACCGCGGGAGGTTACTCCACCTGCATCACTGTCGAGCAGGACTACCTGCTGCGGATCCCAGACTCGATAGACCTGCCGAGCGCGGCACCGCTGATGTGCGCCGGGATCACCACCTACTCCCCGCTGCGGCGGTGGGGCGCGGGCCCGGGCAAGCGGGTGGCGGTCGTCGGGTTGGGCGGGCTGGGACACATGGGTGTCCAGATCGCCGCGGCGCTGGGCGCCGACGTGGCGGTGATCAGCCAGTCCCGCGCGAAGGAGGCCGACGGCCTGCGGTTCGGGGCGCGCGAGTACTACGCCACCTCCGAGGCGGGGACGCTGCGGCAGTTGCGCGGCAGCTTCGACCTGATCCTCAACACCGTGTCGGCAGGGATCGACCTGTCCCGGCTGCTCGGCTGCCTCAGGCCCGGCGGGGTGATGGTGGACGTCGGCCTGCCCGAGCACCCCGTCGAGCTGCGGATCGGAGCCCTGGTGAACGGCAACCGGGTGCTGGCCGGCTCCCAGATCGGCGGCATCGCCGAAACCCAGGAGATGCTCGACTTCTGCGCCGAGCACCGCCTCGCCCCCCAGATCGAGCTGATCGGCGGCGCCGACATCAACGACGCCTACGACAAGGTGGTCAACTCCCAGGTCCGCTACCGCTACGTGATCGACACC
>JAEZGC010000117.1 GCA_023437345.1 Actinomycetes bacterium | reverse complement strand
GTCGGCGGCGGCGTCGCCCGCCGGAGCCGCGAACAGGTCACCGAGCAGGTCGTCCGCCTCGGACTCCACCCACGCGATCGGCTGCCCGACCGTCACCTCGTCGCCGGGCTCGGCCAGTACCTCGAGCAGGACGCCGTCGATGGTCGCCTCGACCTCCATGTCGACCTTGTCGGTGGTCACCACGGCGATCGCGTCGCCGTTGCGGACCTGGCCGCCGACCTCGACGAGCCACTCCACGACAGTGCCGAACTCCATGGTCATGGACATCTTCGGCATGTTGATCGGGATTCTCGGCATAGCACTCACCACGTCTCGACGAGCGCAGCAGCGCTCTCGACGATGTCCTCCACCTGGGGCACGCTGGCCTTCTCAAGCTTCGGGCTGTACGGGATCGGGGCGTCCAGCCCACACAGCCGCCGGACAGGGGCCTGCAGCGCGCCGAAGACCTCCGACTCCACGATCGCGGCGGAAACCTCCGCCATGAAGCCGGCGAACTTGGGCGCCTCCTGGACCAGCAGAACGCGCCCGGTCTTCGCCACCGAGCCGAGGATGAGGTCGAGGTCGAGCGGCTTGATGGTCCGCGGGTCGATCACCTCGGCGCTGATCCCCCGCTCGGCCAGCAGCCTGGCGGCCTCAAGGGAGCGCTGCACCTCGACCGAGGTGGCGACGATCGTCAGGTCGGTGCCCTCGACCTCGATCCTGCCCTCGCCGAGGCGGGCCACCGGGAACTCGTCGGGCACTTCGAAGCTCTGCTTGTAGAGCAGCTTGTGCTCCAGCACGATCACCGGGTTCGGGTCGTCGAGGGCGGCCAGCAGCAGCGACGCCGCGTCGGTGGCGTTGGACGGCATCACCACCTTCAGGCCGGGGACATGGGCGAACCACGCCTCGAGGGACTGGCTGTGCTGGGCCGCGGCGCCCGTCCCCGAGCCACCGGGGGCGCGGATCACCAGCGGCACATTCGCCTGGCCGCCCACCATGAAGTGGAGCTTGGCGGCCTGGTTGACGATCTGGTCCATGGCCTGCGCTGTGAAATCGGAGAACTGGATCTCGACGATCGGGCGCATCCCGGTGAGCGCGGCGCCCACGCCCATGCCGACGATGCCGAGCTCTGAGATCGTGGTGTCGCGCACCCGGTCGGTGCCGAAGCGCAGGTAGAGGTCGTTCTCGACGCCGAACGCGCCGCCGTAGACGCCGACGTCCTCGCCCATCAGGAAGACCCGTTCGTCGCGGGTCATCGCCACCGCCATCGCTTCGCGGATCGCCTCCGCATAGGTCATCGTGCGGCTCATGCCGGCACCTCCGTCGGCGCATAGACCCCGGCCAGCATCTCCTCGATCGTCGGCTCCTCGCCCTTGGTGCCGAACACCACCGCGTCGCGGATGTCCTGGCGCGCGGCGGACTGGACGGCGTCGAGTTCCTCCTGGGTCAGCACGCCCCCCTCCAGCGCGTTCAGTGCGTAGGCGGCGATCGGATCCCGGTCGCGCCACTCGGCGATCTCGTCCTTGGTGCGGTAGAGGTTCTTGTCCGACTTGGAGTGGCCGCGCCAGCGGTAGGTGACGGCCTCGATCAGCGTCGGACCCTCCCCCGCCCGGGCCCGGGCGACCGCCCGGCCGCCCGCGTCGGCGACCGCGTCGACGTCGTTGCCGTCCACCGTCTCGCCCGGGATGCCGTACCCGGCAGCCTTGTCGCTGATCTGCTCCACCTTGAAGCCCTTCGCGGCCGGCATCGACATGCCGTACTGGTTGTTCTCGCAGATGAACACCACCGGCAGGTCCCACATGGAGGCGAGCGTGAGCGCCTCGTGCCAGGCTCCCTCACCCACGGCGCCGTCGCCGTGGAAGCAGACAGTGACGTCAGTGGTGCCGCGCATCTTCTGCGACAGCGCGGCGCCCGCGGCGATCGGGACGCCGCCGCCGACGATGCCGTTGGCGCCCAGGTTCCCGGTCGCCACGTCCGCGATATGCATGGACCCGCCGCGGCCCCGGCAGTAGCCGTTGTCCTTGGCCAGCAGCTCGGCCATCATCCGGCCGAGGTCGGCACCCTTGGCAATGCAGTGGCCATGGCCCCGGTGGGTCGAGGTGATGACGTCGCTGTCGCTCAGGTGCCGCATCGCCCCGACCGGGACGGCTTCCTGCCCGATCGACAGGTGCATCGTGCCGTGCATCATGCCGCGGCCGTAGAGGTCCTCGACCGCTTCCTCGAACAGCCGGATCCGCCACATGGTGCGCAGCGACTGCGTGGCCAACTCCTTGGGTGTCATTGCCATAACGACAAGCCTAAGCGCTGACGCGCAAGTTTGACCAGCCCGGCTACCTTTGATGCAAGTTTATGCAGGTGGGAAGCTCTCGATGAATGCGAGCACCACCTCGGGGTCGACGCCGCCCATCCCCTGCGGGAAGACCAGATCGGCGGTCGCGAAGTCGGGGTGCAGCGGGTCGGTGATCGTCGGGATGACAACACAGCCCATGCCGGCGGCGCGCGCCGCCAGCACCCCGGGCAGCGCATCCTCGATCACGACGCACCCGCCCGGGGGCACGCCGAGGCGGCGCGCCGCCTCAAGGAAGACGTCAGGCGCGGGCTTGCCCCGGGCGACCTCCTCGGCACTGACCCGGACGTCGAAGGCGTCGAGCAGACCGATCGCGGCGAGCGAGGCGTCGATGTTCTCCCTTGTGGATCCCGATGCCACCGCGATCGGGACCCCCGTCGCGCGCAGCCGGTCCACCAACTCGGTGGTCGCCGCGAACCCCTTCAGCTGCGGGATCAGGCGACGCTGGTAGTCCGCCTTGATCGTGGCGAGCTCGTCCGGGTCGGCGTCGAGGCCGAAGAGGTCGATCAGGCCACGCATGATCTCGGCATTGCTCAAGCCGACGAACTGCTGCTTGGCGGCGTGGCTGAGGTCAGCACCGTAGTGGGTCAGCATCGCCTGCTCGGCGGCGAGGTGGATCGGCTCGCTGTCGGCGAGCACGCCGTCCAGGTCGAAGAGAACCGCCTGCGCTGCCATCGGTCATCCTTCCGCCCGCCAGGCCGTGGGCGGCCGGGTCAGTGGCCACCATTGTGCGACGGCGGTGGTCCCGCCGTCGCTCCGGTGGGCGGCGGGCTGCGGACGTAGACTCCTCGGGTGACTGTCCTCGACTCGATCCAGCAGCCATCGGATCTGCATGGGCTGGCCGTCGAGGAACTGAAGGAGCTGGCCGAGGAGATCCGGGCCTTCCTGATCAGCAATGTCAGCCGGACCGGTGGTCACCTGGGCCCCAATCTCGGCGTGGTCGAACTGACCATCGCGCTGCACAGGGTGTTCGACTCACCCACCGACCCGATCATCTTCGACACCGGCCACCAGAGCTATGTCCACAAGATCCTTACCGGACGCCGGGCCGGCTTCGCCACCCTGCGCCAGCCGGGCGGGCTGTCGGGCTACCCGAGCCGCGCCGAGTCGCCGCACGACTGGGTGGAGAACTCCCATGCCTCCACGTCCCTTTCGTGGGCCGAAGGGCTGGCCAAGGGATTCAGGCTCAGCGGCCAGGACCGCCAGGTGGTCGCGGTGATCGGCGACGGCGCCCAGACCGGCGGGATGACCTGGGAAGCGCTGAACAACATAGCCGTGCAGCGCGATCTCGGCCTTGTCATCGTGGTCAACGACAACGGCCGCTCCTACACCCCCACCGTCGGTGGCATCGCCACCCAGCTGCAGGGCCTTGGCCAGCAGCTGTCGGCGATCCGGACCGACCGGCGCTACGAACGCCTCCTCACCTGGGTCAAGCGGCGGGTGCGGGCGCTGCCGAAGATCGGCCCGATGGTCTACGGCATCCTGCACGGCATCAAAATGGGCGTGCGTGACGTCCTGGTCCCACAGGGAATGTTCACCGACCTCGGCCTGAAATACATAGGCCCGATCAACGGCCACGACATCGGCGCCGTCGAGCTGGCGCTGCAACAGGCGAAGGGATTCGGCGGGCCGGTGCTGGTGCACTGCATCACCGAGAAGGGTCGCGGCTTCTGGCCAGCCGAGGAGCACGAGCAGGACCGGTTCCACGCCGTGGGCCAGTTCGACGAGTCCAACGGTGAGCCGCTGGCGCCGTCCGGCCTGCGAACCTGGACCGACGCGTTCAGCGAGGAGCTGGCGCGGATCGGATCCACCAACGACCACGTGGTGGCCCTCACCGCCGCAATGCTGCACCCGACCGGGCTGGACCGCTTCGCCCGCCACTTCCCGGAGCGGGTCTTCGACGTCGGGATCGCCGAGCAGCACGCGGTCACCTCGGCGGCGGGGCTGGCGGCAGCCGGCCTGCACCCTGTGGTGGCGGTCTACGCGACCTTCCTTAACCGGGCATTCGACCAGGTGCTGATGGACGTCGCGCTGCACCGGCTCGGTGTCACCTTCGTCCTTGACCGGGCCGGCGTGACCGGGCCGGACGGACCCAGCCACAACGGCATGTGGGACCTGTCGATGCTCGGGCTGGTGCCGGGGGTGCGGCTGGCAGCCCCCCGCGACGAGCAACGTCTGGTGGAGGCGTTGCAGCTCGCGGTCACCGTGTCGGACGGCCCCACTGTCATCAGGTTCTCCAAGGAGCCGGTCCCCGAGCCGATCCCGGCGCTGGAGGGCCGCGGCAGCGTCGACGTCCTGCTCACCAGCGAGACCGGCCGGGTGCTCGAGGTCGGCCACGGCCAGCTCTGCGGGCTGGCCGTCGAGGTGGGGCACGAGCTGCGCGACCGAGGCATCGGCGTCACCGTGGTCGACCCGGTCTGGGCGCTGCCGGTCTCGGCCGACCTGCTGCGGCTGGTGGCCGCCCACGAGCTCGTGGTGAGCCTCGAGGACGGAGGGGTGGCCGGCGGCCTGGGCTCGCGGTTGTCCCAAGAGGCACGGGCGGCCGGGATCGACACTGCGCTGCGCGAGTTCGGGATCCCGCAGGACTTCCTCCCCCAGGGCAACCGGGCCGACCTGCTGCAGGCGATCGGCCTGTCAGCGAAGCGGATCGCCGACGAGGTGACCGAGGTCTTCACCAACCAGCTGCGCGTCCTGCCGCGTTCCTGACCCGGGCCCGGACGGCGCAGCCCGGTGCATCGAGGACTGCCGGCTGCCGCGGCCAGGACGCCGATCCCGATGTGCGGTGTGGACAAAGGACGGAGCCGGCCACCCTCGGGTGACCGGCTCCGGTTCAGACATCAGGCCGTGCAGCTCAGGAGGCGAGCACCTCATCGAGCAGGACCTCGGCGCGGTCCTCGGCGACCTTCTCGGCCAGGGCGAGCTCGGAGACCAGGATCTGCCGGGCCTTGGCGAGCATCCGCTTCTCGCCGGCCGACAGGCCACGCTCACGCTCGCGGCGCCACAGGTCGCGCACGACCTCGGCCACCTTCATGACATTGCCGGAATGCAGCTTCTCCAGGTTCGCCTTGTAGCGCCGGGACCAATTGGTGGGCTCCTCGGCATGCGGCGCGCGCAGCACCCCGAAGACCCGTTCGAGGCCGGCGGCGTCGACAACGTCACGCACTCCGACGAGATCGAGGTTGCAGGCGGGCACGCGAACGACGAGGTCGTTCTGCCCGACGATCCGCAGTACCAGGTAGAGTTTGTCTTCGCCTCGAATGGTGCGGGTTTCCATCGCTTCGATGACCGCCGCGCCATGATTGGGGTAGACCACCGTCTCTCCGACCGTGAACGTCATATTTACTTGAACCCCTTTCGCAGACTTCCATTGTAGCACGCACGAGGTCATTCCCGAAGAGTGTTTGTGCTAGCCAAGTCCCGTTTACGGGGTTGACAAGGAGACATGGGGTCTGCTCCGGCATAGTGCGACGCCGGACCGGCGGACGGTTTCCGAGCGCGGTCTGCGGCCCCAATTGCACGGCCACAAGGCGGTATCCGTCTCAGTCGAGGGCGCGGACGACGACGGCGTCGCGGTTGAGCTGATCGGGGGCGGGCAGGGTGGTGCCGGCCAGTGCGGCGGCCGCCGATCCATACGCGACGGCCTCCCGCAGGCGCTCCGGCCAGGTGGCACCACGGGTCTCGGCAAGCAGGTAGCCGGCCACCGAGGAGTCGCCGGCCCCCACCGTGCTGCGGACGGTGATCGCCGGCGGGGTGGCCATCCAGGCTCCCTCGGCGGTGACGAGCACCGCCCCGGCGGCCCCCAGGGTCGCCATCACGGCTCCCACTCCCCGTCCCACCAGGGTTTGGGCGGCGGCGACCGTGCCGCCGGGGTCGCCAGCCTTCGCCTCGGCTTCGAGGCGCTCGGCGTCGGCGCCGGTCAGCTGGGCCAGTTCCTCCGAGTTCGGCTTGAGCAGGTCGGGGGCGGCCTGCGGGAACCGGGCCGCCAGCGCCAGCAGCGGGGCGTCAGAGGTGTCGACGGCAATCCGTCCACCCCAGGGCCGCAGCGCAAGGACAAGGCTCGCGTACCAGTCGGTGGGCACCCCCGGCGGCAGGGACCCGGACAGCACCACCCAGTCGGCGTGCTCCGACTCCAGCACGAGGAGGTTCGCCAGTTGCTCCACCGCCTCACCGGCCAGGGTGGGGCCCGGCTCGTTCACTTTGGTCGTGGTGCCGTCGGGCTCGGTGAGGGTGAGGTTGACCCGGACCGGCTCCGCCAACGGCACCGACCGGTACGGCAGGTGCACCCGTTCCAGTTCGGCGAGCATCGGGTCGCGCGGCCCGGCCGGCAGGATCGCCCGCACCGGGTGGCCGGCGGCCAGCACCACCCGCGCGACGTTGATCCCCTTGCCGCCGGGGTCGACAGTGGTGCCGAGGATCCGGTTGACCCCGCCGCGGGCCAGCGGCTCGCCGAGCGACGCCGTCCGGTCGAGGCCGGGGTTGGCGGTCAAGGTGACTATCACGCGATCACCACCTCGATCCCCTCGTCGGCGAAGGCCTGCCGATCGGTCGCCGGGATGCCGGCGTCGGTAATGAGGACGTCGACAGCGGCGCTCGGCGCGAAACTGACGAGCAGTTCGATGCCGATCTTGGAGCTGTCGGCGAGCACCACCACCTTGCGGGCGGCCGCTATCATCGCGCGCTTCACCGCCGCCTCGTCATGGTCGGGCGTGGACAGGCCGTGGCGCGGGGTCAGCCCGTTGGTACCGATGAAGGCGACGTCGCAGCGCAGCGCGCCGAGCCGTGCGAGCGGCTCGGGCCCGACGCACGCCTGGGTGACGCCTCGCAGCCGTCCGCCGAGCAGCTGGACGCCGACCTGGTCGAGCCCGGCCAGCTGGGCCGCGACCGGCAGCGAGTTGGTCACCACAGTCCCGGCTGCCCCGGGGCGCAGCAGCGCGGCCAGCCGGGTGATCGTGGAGCCCGCGTCGAGGATCACCGATCCGTCCACGCCACCGGGCAGGTGGGCCAGCGCCGCCTGGGCGATCCGGCTCTTCTCCGCGGCGTGGGCCGGTTCCCGGTCTGCCAGGTCTGGCTCGACGAGCGAGAGCCGCTCTGTGACGACAGCGCCGCCGTGCACCCGGCGCAGGATGCCGCGCCGGTCGAGCGTCTCGAGGTCGCGCCGGATGGTCTCCGACGTCACCTCGAAGCGCTCGGCCAGTTCGGAGACCGCTACCCGCTCCGCGGTCCGGGCGATCTGCACTATCGCCTGCTGCCGCTCCTGCGGGTACATTGCGCTCCCGTCGCCTGAGTGTTGATGTGCATTGTTTTACTACTGTTTCGTTGGTTTTGGCAAGGACTCGGGCCCTGGGAGCGGGAAACCGGGGCACCGCACGGCGCGCCAAGTCGCGGCGCCAACACCCGTTCGTCAGCCTCTGGCGACCCAGGTGGCCACGGCGACCACGGTCGGCCCTGACGGGCCACAGCGGGTCAGCCGTACGTGTCCTCGCTGGAGAACAGGCCGCTGACAGACTCGCCGCAGTCGATCCTGCGGACCGCCTCGGCGAACAGCGGGGCCACCGAGCAGACGGTCAGGTTGGCCAACCCCTGCGGCGGCGGGACGGTGTTGGTGGTCACGATCTCCGCGATGTCGGAACGGGCGTTCAGCCGCTCGATCGCGCTGCCGGTGAACAACCCGTGGGTGCACGCGACCGAGATCGACGCCACGCCCACCTCGCCCACCGCCTCCACCAGCTCGATGATCGAGCCGGCGGTGGCGATCTCGTCGTCAAGCACGATGACGTCCTTGCCGGCCACCTCGCCCACTATCGTGTCGATCACAACCTTGTCGTCGCTCAACCGCTGCTTGGAACCGGCGGCCACCCCGACCCCCAGCAGCCGCGCGAATCGTCCAGCCTCCTTGGCATTGCCGAAGTCGGGCGAGACCACCACGGCATTGGACAGGTCGCGGTTGCGGAAGTGCTCGGCCATCACCGGCAGCGCGGTCAGCTGGTCGACCGGCACCGAGAAGAACCCGTGCACCTGCTGGGCGTGGAGTGCCATCGTGAGGACGCGGTTGGCGCCCGCGGTGTGGATCAGGTCGGCCACCAGCCGACCGCCGATCGAGATCCGGGGCGCGTCCTTCTTGTCCGACCTGGCGTAGGCGTAGTGCGGGATGACCACCGTGACGTGGTCGGCTGACGCACCGCGCGCCGCGTCGACCATCATCAGCAGCTCCATCAGGTTCTCCTGAACCGGCGGGATCAGCGGCTGCACTATGTACACGTCGCGGCGGCGGCAGTTGGCGCGCAGCTGCACCTGGAGGCAGTCGTTGGAGAAGCGGGAGAGCCGGGAGGGCGACAATTCGACGCCCAGGATGTCACACATCTCCTGGGCGAAAGCGCGGTGGGCGTGCCCGGAGAAGACTGTGATATCGGTCACGGTCACCCACCCTAACCGAGGCGGCTGGCGCCCCCCGAATCGGCGCCGTCCGGCAGGACTACCCCTGGAACCGGTAGCCGAGCCCCCGCACCGTCAACAGCAGCACCGGATCGGCCGGGTCGGGCTCGATCTTGGTGCGCAGCCGCTTGATGTGGACGTCGAGGGTCTTGGTGTCGCCCACGTAGTCGGGCCCCCAGATCCGGTCGATCAACTGGCCGCGGGTGAGCACCCGCCCGTTGTTGCGCAGCAGCAGCTCCAGCAGTTCGAACTCCTTCAGCGCCAGCTTCACCGGCTCGCCCCGGACGGTCAGCTCGTGGCGCTCGACGTCCATCCTGACCCCGCCGGCCTCAAGGACGTCCGGCGCCGCGTCCAGGTCGCCCCCGCGACGCAGCACCGCCCGGATCCTGGCCACCAGCTCCCGGTGGCTGAACGGCTTGGTGACGTAGTCGTCGGCGCCCAGCTCAAGCCCGACCACCTTGTCGATCTCGGAGTCACGAGCGGTGACCATGATGATCGGGACATTGCCGGTCGCCCGCAGCTGCCGGCACACCTCGGTGCCGGACATCCCCGGCATCATCAGGTCGAGCAGGACTATGTCGGCGCCGTGACGGGCGAAGCTCGCCAACCCGGCCTGTCCGTCGGCGGCCTCCGACACGTCGAAGCCCTCGCGCCGCAGCATGAAGCCGAGCGTCTCGCGATAGGTGGCCTCGTCCTCGATGATCAGAACCTTGGTCATGAACTCTCCCCGTTCGGGCTGTACCGCGGGACCCGGATGGTGAAGGTGGAGCCCTGGCCGGGCCGGCTCCACGCCACCACCTCCCCGCCGTGCGCTGTGGCGACATGCTTGACTATCGACAGGCCGAGCCCCGTGCCGCCGCTGGCCCGGCTGCGGCCGGGGTCGACCCGGTAGAACCTCTCGAAGATCCGGTCCAGGTCGGCCTTGCTGATCCCGATCCCGTTGTCGGACACCTTCAGCTCGACGGTGTCGGCCTCGCCGGCGGCCGCGGTCGCGACCACCCGGGCGCCGGGCTCGGAGTAGGCGATGGCGTTCTGGACGAGGTTGGTCACCGCGATCTCCAGCTGTCCGGCGTCCCCCAGCACGGTGAGCCCGGACGGCGCGCCGGCCGCCAGCGACACCTCGTGGCCGGCGGCCTGGTCGCGACACCGCTGCAGGGACGCCGCGATGACCGCGTCGACATCAACCGGGTCGGCAGCCAGCAGCGGGTCCTCGGCCTGCAGCCGCGAGAGCGCCAGGATGTGGGAGACCAGTTCGTTGAGCCGCTGGGTCTCGGCGGTGAGCCGGGCCAGGAAGCCGCGCACCACGTCCGGGTCGTCAGCGGCGGCGTCGATCGCCTCCGACAGCAGCAGGATGGCGCCAATGGGCGTCTTCAGCTCGTGGGTGATGTTGGCGACGAAATCGCGCCGGGCGGCGAGGAAACGCTCGTCGGCCGAACGGTCCTCGCCGGTGACCAGCAGGGTGCCGTTGGGCAGCGGGGTGAGGACCAGCTCAAGATGCGCTGTGCGTCCACCCGGGTGGCGGATGTCGACCTCCGCCGAGCCGGCCGTGCCGGTCTCGGCCACCCTGGTCGCCTCACGGGCCAGCTCCTCCGAGGCCAGCCGGGTGCTGCGCACCAGCCCGCTGGTGCGGGCGAACCGGCTGCTGACCGCCACCGAACCGTCAGGTTCGAGGACGACGACCACCGCGTGCAGGTGGTCGACCACCGACTGCAGCCGGGCCCGGGCGAGCGCTGCCGCCTCCCCGTCGCTCGGCCGGTCGCGCCGTACCCACCACACCAGGGCGCCGCCGAGCAGGAAGCCACCAACGACTCCCAGCAGGGCAGCGGCCAGTGGCGTCATGCCTTGGAGTGTAGGGGCGCCGACCGGGCCGATCCGGCCAACCACCGCGCGCCACAGGGGCTCGACGGCGAAGATTCACCTGGCGTTAACCGGCAGTTGGCCGCGACGCCGATCTCGACGCCTGACGGGTGCCTAGGCTGGTGCCCGATGTCGCCGGGGAGCAGTCCCCCGGCACTCAGGAGGTTGGAGCGGCATGCGCGACAGTTACCACGAGGCACTCGACGCCGTCGTCAGCGACCTCGTCAAGCTGACCGGCCTGGTCCAGACCGCGCTCAAGGAAGCGACGGTGGCTCTGCTGGAGGCGAACCTTGACAAGGCAGAGGAGGTCATCTCGGCGGACTCCCGGATCGACGCGATCCACGACGACATCGAGGCCCGCTGCTTCTCGCTGCTCGCCCGCCAGGCACCGGTCGCCGGGGAGCTGCGCACCGTGGTGGCGGCGATGCGGATGGTCGCCGACCTGGCCCGGATGGGTGACCTCTCGGCCCACATCGCCAAGATCTCCCGGCTCCGCTACCCCGACCACGCAGTCCCGGAGGGCCTGGTGCCCAACTTCACGCTGATGGCCCGGGTCGCCGAGGAGATGGTGGCCACCGCCGCCCGCTCCCTCAGCGAGCGCAACGCCCACGACGCCGGCAAGCTTGCCGAGTCAGACGAGGAGATGGACGAGCTGCGCAAGAGCCAGTTCCGCGTCCTGATGGCGAAGGACTGGCCCTACACCGTCGAGGCGGCGGTGGACGTCGCCCTGCTCGGCCGCTACTACGAGCGGATCGCCGACCACGCCGTCCTGATGGCGGGCCGGGTGATCTACGTCGTCACCGGCCTGCTCCCCGAAGGGGAGAACTGGCCCGTCGCCTGACGGCTACCGCCGTAGCCAGGTGACCACCGCCCTCCACCGAGCGCTCCCCCAAGCACCCGGCGCTCCCCCACTGAGGGAGCGCTCGGCGTCGAAGGGAGCGTTCGGTGTGACGGGAGCGCTCGGCGAACAGTCCCCTGTGACGGCTACTTCTTGCCCTGGTTCTTGACTGCCTCGATGGCCGCGGCAGCGGCCTCCGGGTCGAGGTAGCGTCCGCCGGGGGTGGTCGGCTTCAGGTCGTCGTCCAGCTCGTAGAGCAGCGGGATGCCGGTCGGGATGTTCAGCGAGGCGATCTCGGCGTCGCTGATCCCGTCCAGGTGCTTGACCAGGGCCCGCAGCGAGTTGCCGTGCGCCACCACGATGGTCACCTTGCCGTCGCGCAGGTCGGGAACTATCGAGTCGTACCAGTACGGCAGCATCCTGATGACGACGTCCTTGAGGCACTCGGTCAGCGGACGCGCCTCGGTCGGAAGCTCGGCGTACCGCGGGTCGTCGAACTGGGTGTAGGGGTTGTCCGCGGCGAGCGGGGGCGGCGGGGTGTCGTAGGAGCGGCGCCACAGCATGAACTGCTCCTCGCCGTACTCGGCGAGGGTCTGGGCCTTGTCCTTGCCCTGCAGGTCGCCGTAGTGGCGCTCGTTGAGCCGCCACGAGCGGCGCACCGGGATCCAGTGCCGGTCGCAGCCGTCAAGGGTGAGGTTGGCGGTGTGGATCGCGCGCCGCAGCACTGACGTGTGCACCACGTCGGGCAGCGTGCCCTCGGCCTTGAGCAGCTCGGCGCCGCGCCGGGCCTCGCCGATCCCCTTCTCGTTGAGGTCCACATCCACCCAGCCGGTGAACAGGTTCTTGGAATTCCACTCGCTCTCACCGTGGCGGAGCAGGATCAACGTGGCAGTCATGGGACTGAGCCTATCGAGGTGTCGGGCGGCCGGGCGAGCCGGGTGCGGCACCGCTACCGGTGGTAGCGGGGGCGGGTCCTGGTAGGGGACCATCCCCGTGTCGGGGAACCGTCCCCGTGTGTCGGGGAACCGTCCCCCTGTGTCGGGGAACCGTCCCCCTGTGTCGGGTGCGCTCTGGGAGAATCGGCGCATGACACAACGACGATTGGCAGTGGTGACCGGGGCCGGGAGCGGGATCGGGGCCGCCACCGCCCGCCGGCTGGCAGAGGAGGGCTTCGAGGTGATCTGCGCGGCCCGCCGGGCCGACCGGATCGAGGCTGTGGCAGCCGAGACCGGCGGCCGGGCCGTGGTCTGCGATGTCACCTCGCCCGAACAGGTGGAAGCCCTGGCGCAGGCGGTCGGCGACCGGCTGGCGGTCCTGGTGAACAACGCCGGCGGGGCGCTGCGGCAGGAACCCCTGGCGGTGGCCGACCTGGCCGCCTGGGAGGCGATGTACCAGACCAATGTGCTGGGCGCCGCGCGGGTCACCCAGGCGCTGCTGCCGGCGCTGGTCGCCGACGAGGGGATAGTCGTGTTCGTCACCTCGACGGCGGCCGAGGCGGCCTACGAGGGCGGCGGCGGCTACAACGCCGCCAAATCGGCCGAACGCGCGATGGTGGCAGCGCTGCGGCTGGAGCTGTTCGACCAGCCGGTGCGGGTGACCGAGATCGCCCCCGGCATGGTGCACACCGAGGAGTTCTCGCTGGTGCGGTTCGGCGGTGACCAGGCGAAGGCTGACGCTGTCTACGCCGGTGTCCCCGACCCGTTGGTCGCAGACGACGTCGCCGACGCCATCGGCTGGATGACCACGCGGCCGCCGCACGTCAATATCGACCGGCTGACGATCCGGCCCCGCGCCCAGGCCGCCAACCACAAGGTCTACCGCCGGCCCACCGCCTGAGCGGTCCGGAAGTCACGTCCGGTTCGGACGTGACGGTGGCCCGTCCGAACCGGACGGGCCACCGTAAGCCGAGTCAGCGGCGCAGGGTCACTCCTCTTCGGCCAGCTCGATCAGGGCCTGGCCGCCCTGGACGGCGCTGCCCTTCTCGACCAGGATCGCGGCCACCGTGCCAGCCTTGGGCGCGGTGATCTCGGTCTCCATCTTCATGGCCTCCAGGACCAGCAGCACCTGGCCGGCCTCGATCGCGTCGCCTTCGGCGACGAGGATCTTGAACACCGAGCCGGCCAGCGGGGCCACCACGGCGTTGGCGGACGCACCCTGCACCGAGGCGGTGCTGGGCACTGTGATGGCGCCACTGCTGCCGCCGATCACTATCGCCCCCAGGTTCTGGGGCTCCTCCTCCTCGACCTCCACATCGATCAGGTAAGGAACATCGTTGACTGTCACCTTGAGTTTCATCTGTCTTCCTTCCAGACCGATCAGCGCGAGTAGAGCGGGTGGTGGACGTGCTGGGAGCGCCGGGTGCTCGACGTCCAGGTTTGCTCGGCGGCGAAGCGGCGCTGGCGCTTCCTCGCCCTGTGACCGAGGTAGGCGGCCACGGCGGCGGCGATCGCCACCATGGTCTCTTCCGGCAGATCGGCGTCGTGCAGTTCGAGCTTCTTGATCCTCAGCTCGAGCCCGTCGATCTTGTCGTACAGCCCCTTGACCAGTTCAAGGAGCTCTGCGTCCTGCGACATTCGGACCTCCTAGACCGGCATGAGGCCGTGCTTCTTGGCAGGCCTCGTCTTGCGCTTGTTGGCGAGCAGTTCGAGGGCCTGGGCCACCTTGCGGCGGGTGTCGCCCGGATCGATGATGTCGTCGACCAGGCCGCGGGAGGCGGCCATGAACGGCGTCGAGAAGGTGTTGCGGTACTCCTCGACCATCTCGGCCTGGCGGGCTGCCGGATCCTCGGCGGCCGCGATCTCCTTGCGGAAGACCACTGCCGCAGCACCCTCGGCACCCATCACCGCGATCTCGGCGGTCGGCCACGCGTACACCTTGTCGGCACCCAGGTCACGGCACGCCATGGCCAGGTACGAGCCGCCGTACGCCTTGCGCAGCACGACAGTCACCAGCGGCACGGTGGCCGAGGAGTAGGCGTACAGCATCTTG
Source organism: Actinomycetes bacterium (assembly GCA_023437345.1). Classification (GTDB taxonomy): domain Bacteria; phylum Actinomycetota; class Actinomycetes; order Propionibacteriales; family Propionibacteriaceae; genus Propionicimonas. The sequence continues at coordinate 1,724 of JAEZGC010000117.1, read as the reverse complement.
GCGCCGTGGCGGATGATGCCGCCGTGCTCCTGGGCGACGCCGGGGAGGTAGCCGGGGACGTCGACGAGGGTGACGATCGGGATGTTGAAGGCGTTGCAGAACCTGATGAACTTCGCGCCCTTGTCGGAGGCGTTGATGTCCAGCACGCCGGCCAGCACGTTCGGCTGGTTGGCGACGATCCCGACGCTGCGGCCGTTGATCCTGCCGAAGCCCACCACGATGTTCTGGGCGTAGCCGGCCTGGACCTCGAGGAAGTCGGACCGGTCGACAAGGCGGTGGATGACGTCGCGGACGTCGTAGCCCTGCTTGCCGTCCACCGGGACGACGTCGACGAGCCCGGCGTCGTACTCGACGTCGTACTCGCCGTCGATGATCGGCGGGTCCTCGGAGTTGTTCTGCGGCAGGAAGCTGAGCAGCTTCTTGGCGATCAGCAGGGCCTGCTCGTCGTTGTCGGCCACGAAGTGGTTGACCCCGGACACCGCCATGTGGGTGTCGGCGCCGCCGAGCGCGTCCTGCGACACCTCCTCGCCGGTGACCTGCTTGATGACGTTCGGCCCGGTGATGAACATGTGGGCCTTGCGGGTCTGGATCACGAAGTCGGTAAGCGCCGGGGAGTACACCGCGCCGCCGGCGCACGGGCCGGCGATGATCGAGATCTGCGGGACGACGCCCGACAGCTCGACGTTGGCGTAGAACACCTGGCCGTAGCCGGACAGCGAGTCGATGCCCTCCTGGATCCGGGCGCCGCCGGAGTCGTTGATGAAGACGAACGGGGTGCCGTTGGTCAGCGCCGCCTTCATCATCTCGACGACCTTCTTGTTGTGCGCCTCGCCGGCCGACCCACCCATCACGGTGAAGTCCTGGCTGGCGACGTGCACCGGACGACCAAGGACCGTCCCGGCGCCGGTGACGACACCGTCGGCGGGCAGGTCGGCGGTGTCCATGTCGAAGGTCGTGGTCCGGTTGCGCCGGAACAGCCCGACCTCCTGGAACGAGTCGGCGTCGAGGAAGGTGGTCAGCCGCTCGCGGGCGGTCATCTTGCCGGAGGAGCGCTGCTTCTCCAGGCGTGCCTCACCCCCGCCGAGCTCGGCTGTCGTGCGGGCAGCGGTGAGATCCTCGACCCGCTTCTTCATGGAAAGTGGTTTCGCCATGTCCTTCTTCCTCACGCCATCTCGACCGAGACGCTGTGATCGCGCCCGCCGAGAGAGACCTTGTACTTGATCGGGCCACGAACCGCGTTCGCGGCGCCACTGGCGGCGTCCGCCTCAGCCTTGAGCTGCTCGGCGGTCTTCGCCACGCTCTTGGGTCCCTCGTCGCGCGCCGCGAGGAAGCCCGGGGCCACCCCGGGGAACATCGCGTAGGTGAGGACGTCCTCGTCGCTGCCGTTGAAGCCCTCCAGCTTGGACGCGTCGGCGACCAGGGTCTCCCACTCGGGAGGCAGCAGGTCGGCCGGACGGACCGTGATCGGCTCCTTCTTGGCCTGGGCCTGGGCGATGGCGATCACCTCGGGATCGCGCTCGCCGATCGTCTCACCGTAGTAGCCGAGCATCAGGTCGGCGAACTCGCCGGTGAGCACCTTGTACTCGCCCATCAGCACGTTGAACACGGCCTGGGTGCCGACGATCTGGCTGGACGGGGTGACCAGCGGCGGGTGGCCGGCGGCGGCCTTGACCAGCGGAACCTGGTCCATGACCTCCTTGACCCGGTCGCCGGCGCCCTGCGCC
>JAEZGC010000051.1 GCA_023437345.1 Actinomycetes bacterium | reverse complement strand
GAGTCGCAGGCTCCCGCCGAACCGGCTGCTCCCGCGGAGCCCGAGGCCCCGGCCGAGCCGGCGGCTCCTGCCCAGCCTGCAGCACCTGCCGAGCAGTCAACCCCGGCGCCGGTGGCCACCGAGGCCCCCGCCGAGGCATCTGCTCCGGCGTCCTCGGATGCCGTCGAGGTGGTTCTGCCCCAGCTGGGCGAGTCGGTCACCGAGGGCACCATCTCGCGCTGGCTGAAGCGGGTCGGTGACACCGTCGAGGCCGACGAGGCACTGGTCGAGGTCTCCACCGACAAGGTCGATACCGAGATCCCCTCCCCCGCGTCGGGGACCGTCCTGGAGATCCGGGTCGAAGAGGACGCCGTCGCCGAGGTGGGGGCCGTGCTCGCCCTGATCGGAACGCCGTCCGCCGCGGGGAGCGAGCAGCCCGCAACTGCTGCGCCGGCCGCTCCTGAAGCACCCGCCGAGCCGGCGCCCGCCGCCCCTGAAGCACCCGCCGAGCCGGCGCCCGCCGAGCCGGCGCCAGCCGCTCCTGCTGCTCCCGCAGCTCCTTCCGCTCCCGCCGCACCGGCCGAGTCGGCAGCCTCGCCCGAGCCCGCCCCGGCGCGGCGCGCTGCCGAAGAGCCCGCCGAACCGCTCTACGTCACCCCGGTGGTGCGCAAGATCGCCGCCGCCGCAGGCATCGACCTTGCTGACATCGCCGGCACCGGCGTGGGCGGACGGATCCGCAAGCAGGACGTCCAAGCCGCCATCGAGGAGCGCAAGGCCGCCGAGGATGCGGCAAAGGCGGCCGAGGAGGCAGCCAAGGCAGCGGCGGCCAGCCCCGCGCCCGCCCCGGCGGCGACCGCTGCGGCCCCCGCGCCGGCTGCCGCACCTGCCGACGGCTCCAAGCGCGGCACCACCGAGAAGATGACCCGTCTGCGCGCCACCATCGCCCGCCGCATGGTGGAGTCGCTCCAGGTCGGTGCCCAGCTGACCGCCACAGTCGAGGTCGACCTGACAGCGATCTCGCGGCTGCGCAGCCAGGTGAAGGACGAGTTCAAGGCGCGCGAGGGTGCCAGCCTGAGCTACCTGCCGTTCATCGCCAAGGTGACCGTCGAGGCGCTCAAGCAGTTCCCGAAGGTGAACGCCACCATCGACACCGACGCCGGAACCATCAGCTACGCCGACGCCGAGCACCTCGGCATCGCGGTGGACACCGACAAGGGCCTGCTGGTGCCGGTGATCCGCAATGCCGGCGACCTGTCGGTGACCGGACTGGCCAAGCACATCGCCGACCTTGCCGCCCGCACCCGCAGCAACAAGGTCACCCCCGACGAGCTGTCGGGCGGCACCTTCACCATCACCAACTACGGCTCCGCCGGCACCTTGATGGACACCCCCATCATCAACCAGCCCCAGGTGGCGATCCTTGGCACCGGCGCGCTGGTGCGGCGTCCGATGGTCGTGAAGGACCCCAACCTGGGCGAGATCATCGCGGTGCGCGACATGATGTACCTGTCGATGACCTACGACCACCGCCTGGTGGACGGGGCCGACGCCGCCCGCTTCCTGAGCTTCGTCAAGGCTCGTCTCGAGGAGGGTGACTTCGGGGCCGAGTTCGGCCAGTGACCTTCCCGGCGCTGCCGGACGACCGCCAGGTCAGCTTCCGGTACGTCGGGATCGCCGACGACCCGCCGACGCTCACCGACTACCACCGGGCGTGGGACCTGCAGCGCGCGGTCCACGCCCTGGTGGCGAGCCGTGAGTCGGGACCCCAGGTGCTGTTCGTCGAGCACCCGCCGGTCTACACCGCCGGTCGCCGGACCGAACCTCACGAGCGTCCGCTGGACGGCACCCCGGTGGTCGACGTCGACCGCGGCGGGCGGATCACCTACCACGGTCCCGGCCAACTGGTCGGCTACCCGATAGTCTTCCTGCCCCGCGGGGTCGGCGTGGTCGACTATGTCAGGCGGGTGGAGGAGGCACTGATCCGGCTGCTGGCCGGGTACGGCGTCGCCACCGGACGCGTCCCGGGCCGCACCGGGGTGTGGCTGGCTGCCGGTGGACGGCGGCCGGAGCGCAAGATTGCGGCGATCGGGATCCGGGTCAGCCGGCAGACCACGATGCACGGCTTCGCCCTGAACGTCACCAGCGACCTGGCCGACTTCGGCAGGATCGTGCCGTGCGGGATCGCCGACGCCGGGGTGACCTCCCTTGCCGACGAACTGGACGGCCCGGCCCCGTCGCTGGTGGAGGTGGCCCGGGCGCTCGAACCGCTGCTCACCGACCTGCTCGCCTTCGGGCCCTACGATCCGTCCCCCGACCTGGCCGAACTGCCGAAGGTCACCCTCGGGCTGACGCTCTAGCTGCCCGGCCGCGCCGCGTCGTCGGGCGGGTCACCGCCGCCCGGTGGCTCCGAGCGCGCCTCCCCCTGCGCCACCCGGCTCACCGCGGTCTGGTGGTCGCATGGCGCGAGAGAGCACCGCTCGCTGAGTTCGCTCGAATCCGCCTCAGCGCCGACAGCAGCGCGCTACTGTGAGGAGGTCCCGTCCCACCCCGGACCGTGGAGGCGACGCGTGACCGTCCCGAAAGCACTCGCCGTGGTCCTGTGCGCGGCCGCTGTCACGGCCTGCGCCGGCCAGGTCGCCGCCACCACCCCGCCAGCGGCCGTCGAGTCCCGGGTCAGCCCCGACTTCGACGGCGACGGGCTTGCCGACCTTGCCTGAGCTACGGCGACTCGCTGGACGGCGGGCTCGGTCTTGCCGCCTTCCAGCTCGGCCCGGACGGGACCCCGACGGGACAGCCGCTCCTGGTTGACGAAGGGCTCGGCGGCGTCCCCGAGCTCCCCGCCGGCAGCGGGTCGTCCGACTTCGGCGGCGCGCTGGCCAGCCTCGGCAACCACCTGATCGTCGCCGCCTCCGGCACGACTGTGGGCGGGGCTGTGTTCGCCGGCGCCATTGTGGACCTCACCCTTGGCGAGGCCGGGGTGCTCGCCGCACGCGTCGTGGACCTGACCACCGACGGTGTCCCCGGGGACCCGCAGCAGGACGCCCGCTTCGGCGCAAGCCTCGCCACCGGCGACGACCTCCTGGCCGTGGGGATCCCGGGCGACCGCGCGGCCGGCGACACCTTCGGTTCGGTCCAGGTGTTCACCCTCACCGACGGCGTCCTCGTTCCGTCGCAGCGCATCACCCCGCTGGCGGGCCGCACCGCCGCCGGGGGCTCGTTCGGCAGGTCCGTGGCGATCGGACGGGTCTGCCCCGACACGCTGGGGGTCGTGGTGGGCCAACCCGGGGCCCGGATCCCAGACGCCACCGCAGAAGGCCCAGCCGGCGCCGCCTGGGTGGTCCCGCTCGCCCCGACCTCGAGCTGCCCGGTCCGGCAACTCGTCGAAGGGGACGGCCTGCCCGGGCCGCCCGGGCCGGCTCGGGAGATCGGCAGCGCGGTCGGCACGTTGCGGACCGCCGGACCCGTCGACACCGTGGTCATCGCCGGCGAGGGCAACGGCTGCCTGTCGGAGTACCCGGGCCGGGTGTTCCTGGTCTCCGGTGCCCAGGTCACCGCCAGCCTCGACGAGTCGCCCCACGCGCTGGCGGGAAGCTGACAGGAGACCCGGATGCACCGCACGCGAACCCTCAGCGCCGCCTTCACAGCCGTGTGCGCGCTGGCACTGGCCACGGGCTGCACCGGACAGCTCCCGGCCTCCGCGCCGACGCCGACAACGACCAGTGCTTCGACGCCTGCACAACCGGGAGTGCCGACAGCGAGCCCGTCCACCCCCATCCCCACCAGACCCCCGGCAGGAACCGCCACCCCCGACTTCGACGGCGACGGCGCCGTCGACCTGGCGACCACGTTCTTCGGCCCCAGGGAGGACGCCCGGATCACCGTGCGGTACGGCTCTGGGTTCACCACCGAGATCACCGCCCAACAGACCATCCTCGACCAGTGGGGCGACGTCGGTCGGGGATCGATGCTCGCCCCCGACCTGAACGGCGACGGCTTCAGCGACCTGGTCTTCGTCGGAATCGGCCTCGAGTCGGGCACCAGCGTGTGCGAGCTGTTCGGATCGGCCGAAGGGCTGTCGCTCACGACCCTGCACTGCGTCGCCGTCCCCGAGGTCGATGACCGGGCGCGGGTGTCGTCGCTGGGCCTGCTGCTCGAGCCCTCCCCCCGCCTGGCCGTCGGCGTCATCTACCGGTGGGCGGCGGCCCCCGCGAAGACGGGGCGGGTGCTGGTCTTCCCGCTCGGACCCGATGCTCACCTGATCACCCCGCCGACGATCCTTGAGCCAGGGACAGGGACCGTGCCGGACATCGTCGACCAGGGCTCGTTCGGGCAATCGCTGGCGGTGGCCGGCGACCGGTTGTTCGTCGGGGCGCCCCTGGCGCTCATCGGATCCGCCGCTGCCGGAGCCGTCGCGGCGCTTCGCTTCGATGCCGAAGGCGCCGCCAGCGGCGAGGTCATCACGCAGGCCACCCCGGGCGTGCCC
>JAEZGC010000050.1 GCA_023437345.1 Actinomycetes bacterium | reverse complement strand
GGGCGGGACACGCACCTGTAGGCCGGGGTGGTGGGGTGGATCGTTGGTTCCCTCGCTTGGTGGGGAGTGTTCTTCTCGACTACGGGAGGGACACGCGCCAGTAGGCCGGGGTTGTCGGGTGGATCGTTGGTTCCCTCGCTTGGTGGTGAGTGTCTCTCTCGACTACGGGAGGGACACGCACCAGTGGGCCGGGGTTGTGGCGTGGATCGTTGGTTCCCTCGCTTTGTGGTGAGTGTTCCTCTCGACTACGGGAGAGACACGCACCAGTAAGCCGGGCTGGCTGTCCGGGTGAGTCCGGGCCGTCCCGGTGCGCCACGGCGAGCGCCGAGCGACTGTCCCCGATGGGAGCGCTGCCGCCGCAGTCCGTCCATCTCCGCTTACTGGTGAGTGTTCCTCTCGAGTATGGGAGGGACACGCACCAGTAAGGCGAGGACGACCGGCCGAGCGGGAGGCCGCTACACGGTCCAGGTGTCGGGGCCGGTGATCAGGCCCTGCAGGTCGGAGAGCCGCGTGGCCGGGTCCGCCGCGACGCTCACCTGGGCGCGGGCCAGGTCGTCGTAGGCAGGACGCTGGATGTCGCGGAAGATCCCGATCGGGGCGTTGGTGATCGTGCCGGCATCGGTCAGCCGGGACAGCTGGAACGCCAGCGACGGGTCGTCGCGGTGGGCGTCGTGGACCAGGACGTTCTCCAATCCCACCTCGGCGACCGGGGCGGAGCGCAGCGTCCCGTCCGCCGAACGGACGATGCCAAGCCCGGCGTCCGGCCCGAACACGATGGGCTCGCCGTGGCGCAGCGGGATCAGCCCCGAGTCGGGCCCCTTCAGGCCGTCGAAGGCGCCGTCGTTGAAGATCGGGCAGTTCTGGTAGATCTCCACCAGCGCCGAGCCGCGGTGGCTGATCGCCGCGGTCAGCACCTCGGTCAGGTGCGCCCGGTGGGAGTCCACACTCCGCGCCACGAAGGACGCCTCCGCGCCGAGCGCCAGCGAGATCGGGTTGAACGGCGCGTCGACCGACCCGGCCGGGGTCGACTTGGTCCGCTTGCCCTGCTCGGACGTGGGGGAGTACTGGCCCTTGGTGAGCCCGTAGATCCGGTTGTTGAACAGCATGATCGTGATGTTCACGTTGCGCCGCAGCGCGTGGATCAGGTGGTTGCCGCCGATCGACAGCGCGTCACCGTCGCCGGTGACGACCCACACCGCGAGGTCCTCGCGCGCCATCGCGACGCCGGTCGCGATGGCGGGCGCCCGGCCGTGGATCGAGTGCATGCCGTAGGAGTCGACGTAGTACGGGAACCGGGAAGAGCAGCCGATCCCGGAGATGATGACCGTGTTCTCCTTGGTGATGCCGAGTTGCGGCATCAGGCCCTGGAAGGTCGCCAGCACCGCGTAGTCGCCGCAGCCCGGGCACCAGCGCACCTCCTGGTCGGAGGTGAAGTCCTTCCGGTTCAGCGGGGTGACCGCCAAGGGCACCCGGGACAGGCCGGCGCCGTTGGTGGCCCCGTGGGCCAGCGGAGTGGTTGTCGTCATCGCTTCGACTCCTCGTCGATGATCGTCTCGAGGTCGGCGGCAAGGCCGGCGACCGAGATCGGCAGGCCGCGCACCCGCGAGTAGCTCTGGGCGTCGACCAGGTAGATGGCGCGCAACAGCATCGCCAGTTGGCCGAGGTTCATCTCCGGCACCACGACGCGCTGGTAGCGGCGCAGGACGTCGCCCAGCCCGGGCGGCAGCGGGTTCAGGTGCCGCAGGTGCAGCGTGGCCACGTCCCGCTCCTGCAGCCGTACCCGGCGGGCGGCGGCCGCGATCGGGCCGTAGGTGGAGCCCCATCCGACCACCAGGACGCGGGCCCGCCCCGACGGGTCGTCGACCACCGCGGGTGCGAGCTCGTCGGCGATCCCGGCGACCTTGGCGGCGCGCAGCTTCACCATCTTCTCGTGGTTGCCCGGGTCGTAGGAGATCGCTCCGGTGCCGTCGGCCTTCTCCAGGCCACCCACCCGGTGCTGCAGGCCCGGCGTGCCGGGGACGGCCCAGGCGCGGGCGAGCTTCTCGTCGCGCTGGTAGGGCAGGAAGGTGCCGTCCGGCCCGTTCGGCGCGGTGGCGAAGCCGGGGTCGATCACTGGCAGGCTCGCCAGGTCGGGGATCTGCCACGGCTCGGCGCCGTTGGCCAGGTAGCCGTCGGAGAGCAGGATGACCGGCGTCCGGTAGGTGATGGCGATCCGCGCCGCCTCGAACGCGGCGTTGAAGCAGTCCGCCGGGGACGCCGCGGCGACCACCGGGACGGGGGCCTCGCCGTGGCGGCCGTACAGCGCCTGACCGAGGTCGGCCTGCTCGGTCTTGGTGGGCATCCCGGTGGACGGCCCGGCGCGCTGCACGTCGACCACGACCAGCGGCAGTTCCAGCATCACCGCCAGGCCGATGGTCTCCGACTTCAGCGCCATCCCGGGGCCGGAGGTGACGGTGACGCCGAGCTGGCCGGCGAAGCTGGCCCCCAGCGCGGCGCCGATCGCGGCGATCTCGTCCTCGGCCTGGAAGGTGGTGACGCCGTGCTGCTTGGCGCCGGCGAGGTTGTGCAGCACGTCGGACGCCGGCGTGATCGGGTAGGCGCCCAGGAATAGCGGCAGCCCGGACCGCGCGGCGGCGGCCATCAGCCCGTAGCCGAGCGCGCGGTTGCCGGAGATCTGCCGGTAGGTGCCCGGCGGGACCGGCGCCGGCGCGATCCGGTACCGGGTGGAGAACAGTTCGGCGGTCTCGCCGAAGGCGTAACCGGCCTTGACTGCGGCGATGTTGGCGTCGCGCACCGACGGGTTCGCGGCGAACTTGTGCGCCAGGAACTCCAGCGTGCCCTCGACCGGCCGGTCGTACATCCAGTTCAGCAGCCCGAGGGCGTAGAAGTTGCGGGTGCGGACGGCGTCCTTGCGGCCGAGGCCGAGCTCGGCGACCGCCGCGATGGTCTGCCCGGTGAGGTCGAACGCGTAGACCTGGTAGTCCTGCAGCGAGCCGTCGGTCAGCGGGTCGGTGGTGTAGCCGACCTTGGCGAGGTTGCGCGGGGTGAAGTCGGCGGAGTCGGCGATGATCGTGCCGCCGCGGGTCAGGTCGGCGATGTTGGCGCGCAGCGCGGCGGGGTTCATCGCGACCAGCACGTCGGGGGAGTCTCCGGGGGTGCGGATGTCGAAGTCGGCGAAGTGCAGCTGGAAGCTGGACACCCCGGCCACCGTCCCGGCTGGGGCGCGGATCTCGGCGGGGTAGTTGGGCAGGGTCGAGAAGTCGTTGCCCGCCACCGCGGTCTCGTGGGTGAACCGGTCACCGGTCAACTGCATGCCGTCACCGGAGTCGCCAGCGAATCGGATCACAACATGCTCAAGCGTCGTGATGTCGGTCATGCGATGGCGTCTCTTTCGTCGGTGGACCCGACGCCCAAGTCTACGCGCTCGGAAAGGGCCTGCCGGTAACGGGCGATGATGGTGTCGATGACCAGCGGGTGGGTGCCGATCGG
>JAEZGC010000324.1 GCA_023437345.1 Actinomycetes bacterium | reverse complement strand
AGTTGCGCCTGTTCGCCGACGTGGTGCTGGAGGGGTCGTACCTGGAGGCGATCATCGACCACGCCGATCCTGCCGCGACGCCGCCGCGGCCCGACCTGCGCCGGGTGCTGCGGCCGATCGGGCCGGTCGCGGTGTTCGCCGCGTCGAACTTCCCGTTCGCGTTCTCGGTGGCCGGCGGGGACACAGCCTCGGCGCTGGCGGTCGGCTGCCCGGTGATCGTGAAGGCGCACTCGGGGCATCAGGCGCTGTCGCGGCGGACCGCCGAGCTGGTGGCGAAGTCGCTGGCCGGGGCGGGTGCGCCGGAGGGGGTCTTCGGCCTGGTCGAAGGCCGCGAGGCCGGGGTGGCGCTGGTGGAGCATCCGGCGATCCGGGCCGCGTCGTTCACCGGGTCGGTGGCCGGCGGCCGGGCGCTGTTCGACAGGGCGTGCGGCCGTCCGGACCCGATCCCGTTCTTCGGCGAGCTGGGCAGCATCAACCCTGTGGTGGTGACCGCGGCCGCCGACGCAGCCCGCGGTGCGGAGCTGGCCGCGGGGCTGGCCGGCTCTTTCCAGCTGGGTGCCGGGCAGTTCTGCACCAAGCCCGGGCTGGTGTTCGTGCCGGAGGGGTCGGCGTTGGAGCAGGCGCTGCCGGCGCACGTCCGTCCGGCGGCCCACCGGTTGCTGACCGACGCGATCACGGACGGCTACCGGGACGGCCTCGGCCGGCTCACCGCGCTGCCCGGTGCGGTGGTCGCGGGCGCGGACGGCGAGGGTGGCGAGCCGGGGGTGGCGACGACGGTGTACGCGGTCGACCTGGCGACCTTCGACGCTCCCGGCTTCGGCCGCGCGCTGCGCGAGGAGGTGTTCGGGCCGGCCACGGTGCTGGTGCGCTACCGCGACGTCAAGGCGCTGGCGGGGTCGCTGCGGACGCTTCAGGGGTCGCTGACCGCGCCGCTGCACGCCGAGCCGGGGGAGGACGTCGCCGCGCTGGTCGATGTCTTGGGGGAGCGGGCCGGGCGGCTGCTGTTCGCCGGCTGGCCGACCGGGGTGGCGGTCACCTGGTCGCAGCACCACGGCGGGCCGTGGCCGGCGACCACGTCGCAGCACACCTCAGTCGGCGCGACCGCGGTGCGGCGGTTCCAGCGTCCGATCGTCTACCAGGACGCTCCCCAGACCGCCCTGCCGCCGGCGCTGTGGGAGGACAACCCGCTCGGCATCCCGCGCCGGGTGGACGGGGCCAACTTGGTCGGGTGACGTGGCGGCCATAGACTGCGGCCGGTATCCGGGGCGTAGCGTAGTGGCTAGCGCGCCTGCTTTGGGAGCAGGAGATCGCAGGTTCGAGTCCTGTCGCCCCGACGAGTAAAGAGCCTAGTGAGTGGTGCCTTCGACCCTCACGAAAGGCCCGTAGATGCCCGCTGTGTCTCCTTCGGTGTCTCCTTCAGTGCCCGAAACCGGGTCCGTCTCGACATGCCGGTCGGGGTCCGTCGGTGGGGGCGAGCGACAACGCCCGCACACGGATCAGGCCGCCTGCTCGCGACGACGGAAGCGGCACAGAGCCGGTTTCGCGAGCACGCCGCCAACTGTGCCAGGCATGAACAGGAACATCGCCCGCACGGTCTCGGGCCTCCAGGGTCAGATCGACATCATCGAGCGCCACATCTCCCAGGTGAAGGCAGTCCTCGCCCAGTTGCAGGATGACGCCGAGGCCGAGGCCGGCAAGCCGGCCGTCGGCGACAAGCTCCTCCTCTCCGTAAAGGAGGCCGCCGAGTACACCGGACTGTCCGAGTGGGTGATCCGCCAGCTGTGCCGTGACGACGTCCTCGCAGCGACGTGGTTCGGCCGCACTATCCGGATCGCCCGCGCCGAGCTCGACCGCTACTGCGCCACACTCATCGGGGCCGGGGCGTGAGCGCTCGTCGTCGCCGCCGGACACGCCACCAGGTCGGTGTCGGGTCTGCGTACTTCGACCCGAAGACCGGAGGCTTCAAGGGCAAGATCATCCTCGACGGCAAGGAGTACTGGGCCCGCGGCGCCACCGAGGAAGAGGTCTTGGCCAAGCACCAAGCCAAGAAGGCCGAGGTCGAACGACGGGCCGAGTTCAAGGGCGTGACCGACCTCGACCCCGACACCCTGTTCGGCGACTGGCTGACGATGTGGATGAGGCAGCAACACCTGCGGGTCGACACGGGAGACATCACGTCGACCTACTACACCTCCCTCGAGTACCAGGTCCGATGCCAGATCCGGCCCGTCCTGGGGCTCGTTCGTGTGGGGAATCTCAAGCCAGACCACGTCCGCCTGCTGCATCGCGATGTGCTAGCTCGGGGGCTGTCGAAGTCGACGCTCGCACAGGCCCACCGGGTCCTTCGCGCTGCCATCCGCCCGCTGGTCGAGGAGCACCAGATCCTGACGATCTCACCAACGAGACAGGTCAGCGAGCCGTCGCTGCGCAGGAACAAGCGCCCCGATGCCTACACCACCGACGAGGTGGCGAAGCTCGCCGCGATGGCAGAGATCCGTGGCGACTTGGCCATGTCACCGGCGCGGGTGATGGTGTCGGCGTGGATGGGCCTCCGCGAAGGGGAGGCGTGCGGCCTGCAGACTCCCGACGTCTCCCTGTCGCGTCAGGAACTCACCGTCGAGCGGACCCTGTCCCGCCAACCGTGGCGCCACGGCTACGAGTGCGATTCGACCGAGACCCACAAGCCGTCCAAGTGCCCGTGGAAGGTGCGCGCACCGATCACGGGCACAACCAAGTCGGAGGCGGGCGAACGGACGCTGCCCATCCCCGACGTCGTCCTGCCGTACATCCGAGAACAGATGCGACGGGTCAGCGAGGCCAGGCTCGCCGGCGGTGGCACCTGGCCCGCCGAACAATGGTTGTTCCCCAACCCGGAGGCCGGCCGCCGACAGTCGGTCCACGCCGACCAGAAGAGGTGGGCTGCCCTGGCGAGGGCAGCGCTGGGGGAGGACGCCACGACTGGAACCCATGCCGCACGCCGGCATGCGGCCACCCGGCTCGCCGAGGAGGGTGTGCCGATCACGGTTGCGATGAAGGCACTCGGTTGGTCACGCGCCGAGCTTCAGGACATCTACGCACGGGTCTCCGACCACGTCACCAGGGCCGAACTGAACCGTGCGTTCGAAGGAGCGAGGGTCATGGCAGAGGTTGATCTGCCGAAGCCGGCCGAACAGTCGAACGTCGGCCAGCGGCGCCGAGACGGCGCTGGGTAACGGGCGGGCGGCGCGGCTGCCGCATCAGGTCGCCCGGTCATCCAAGCAGGAGACGGTCCCTCAGTCGTCGAGGAGCCCTTGGTTGGCGTGGAGGCCGGCGATGTCGGGGTCGAGACGACCGACGGATTCCGATCCGATGTCGAGCAGCGTGATGAAGTCCGGTTCGAACCGGGTCGCGATCCGGGTTAGCTTCAGCAGCGCGGTGGTCTTGGCGTCGGTCTCGGTCGGCAGGTCGCCGGCGTCCTCGGGCAGCAGCACGCGGGCCAGCCGGGCGAGCACGTCCCGCGCCGGGCTGGTGTACGCCGGGTCGGCGTCGACCATGTCGTGCAGGCTGGACGCGATGCAGGCGGCGCTGGCGCCCCGGATCTGCGGCAGCAGCGCGGTCGCGGCCCGGATCGCCCAGTCGGGATCCTCCTCGTTGTCCATCATCTCGGCCAGGTCGATCGCGTCGATGACGTCGTCGCGCCCGCCGGCCAGCCAGGCGGCGACCCGGCTGACACCCTGCTGGGTGGTGATGTCGATCCCGACGAGCGCCAGGATGTCGAGCCAGCTGCCGTCGGCCTGGTCGTACAGGCCGGTCGCGGACACCTCGAGCGCGACCCGCACCGCCCAGGTGTCGTCG
>JAEZGC010000281.1 GCA_023437345.1 Actinomycetes bacterium | reverse complement strand
CATGAAGCCCCTCGGATCAGCCATGCGCCGCCTCCATCATCATCCTCACCACTTCTTCCTCACCGAGCCCTGCGGACTCCGCCTCGCTGCGTGCCCGCAGCACCCGCGCGTAGTCGCGTGGCATGACGGTGGTGAACCGCCGCCCCAGGTCCGCATCCGACAGCGCCAGCAGCGCCTCGGCGACGGTGGAGCCGGTCTCCTCCCTGTGCAGCCCCAGCAACTCGCGGATCCGGACCAGATCGGCGGCATCGGCGGGGCCTGCGTCCACCATCTCGGGGTTGAGCCGGAGCGGGTTGAGGTCGAGCACCCAGGCCACTCCGCCCGACATCCCTGCGGCCAGGTTGCGTCCGGTGGGGCCGAGGATCAGCGCCTCGCCCCCGGTCATGTACTCGCAGGCATGGTCGCCGACGCCCTCGACGACGGCGGTGGCACCCGAGTTGCGGACGCAGAACCGCTCGCCGACCTTGCCCCGGACGAACAGCTGCCCGCTGGTGGCGCCGTAGGCGATCACATTGCCGGCGATGATCTGCTCCTCGGCGGCGAACGGGGCGTCCTCGTGCGGCCGGACGATCAGCCGCCCGCCGGACAGGCCCTTGCCGAAGTAGTCGTTGGTGTCGCCCACCAGGCGCAGGGTGATGCCGCGCGGCAGGAAGGCCCCGAAGCTCTGGCCGGCGGTGCCCCGCAGCGTCAGGTCGATGGTGTTCTCCGGCAGTCCCTTGCCCCCGGTGGCCCGGGTGACGTGATGGCCGAGGATGGTGCCCACCGTCCGGTCGACATTGCGCACCGTGAGGTCGGCCCGCACGAGTTCACCGCTGGTGAGCGCCGGCTCGCTGAGCTTCAGCAACTGGGAGTCGAGCTTGTCGTCGAGGCCGTGGTCCTGGGCCACCGTCTGGTGCAGCGGCGCGCCCTCCGGCACCGTCACCCGGTGCAGGATCGGCTCGAGGTCGAGGCCCTCCGCCTTCCAGTGCGCGATGGCGTCCTTGGTGCGCAGCGCCTCGACGTGTCCGACCGCCTCGGCGATCGACCGGAACCCGAGCCGGGCCAGGATCTCCCTGACCTCCTGGGCGATGAACTCGAAGAAGTTGACCACGTAGTCGGCGTGGCCGGCGTACTTGGCCCGCAGTTCGGGGTTCTGGGTGGCCACGCCGACCGGGCAGGTGTCGAGGTGGCAGACCCGCATCATGACGCAGCCGGAGACGACCAGCGGCGCGGTGGCGAAGCCGAACTCCTCCGCGCCCAGGAGGGCCCCGATCACCACGTCACGACCGGTCTTCAGCTGCCCGTCGACCTGGACCACGATCCGGTCCCGCAGGCCGTTGAGCAGCAAGGTCTGCTGGGTCTCGGCCAGACCGAGCTCCCACGGCCCGCCGGCGTGCTTGAGCGAGGTGAGCGGGGCCGCGCCGGTCCCGCCGTCGTGGCCGGAGATCAGGACGACGTCAGCCTTCGCCTTGGACACACCGGCCGCGACCGTGCCGACGCCGACCTCGGCGACCAGCTTGACGTGGATCCGCGCGACCGGGTTGGCGCACTTGAGGTCGTGGATCAGCTGCTTGAGATCCTCGATCGAGTAGATGTCGTGGTGGGGCGGCGGCGAGATCAGGCCGACTCCCGGCGTCGAGTGCCGGGTCTTGGCCACCCACGGGTAGACCTTCTGGCCGGGCAACTGGCCGCCCTCGCCGGGCTTGGCGCCCTGGGCCATCTTGATCTGGATGTCGGTGGCGTTGGTGAGGTAGTCGGAGGTCACCCCGAACCTTCCGGACGCCACCTGCTTGATCGCGCTGCGACGCTCCGGGTCGTAGAGCCGGTCGGCGTCCTCGCCGCCCTCGCCGGTGTTGGACTTGCCGCCCAGCCGGTTCATGGCGATCGCCAGCGTCTCGTGCGCCTCCCTGCTGATCGAGCCGTAGCTCATGGCGCCGGTCGAGAACCGCTTCACGATCTCGCTGACCGGCTCCACCTCGTCGATCGGCACCGCCGGACGGGTCGGCTGGAAGTCGAGCAGGCCGCGCAGCGTCATCAGCCGCTTGCTCTGCTCGTCCACCCGCGCCGTGTACTGCTTGAAGATGTCGTACCGCTTCTGCCGGGTCGAGTGCTGAAGCCGGAAGACGGTCTCGGGGTCGAACAGGTGCGGCGGGCCCTCGCGGCGCCACTTGTACTCGCCACCACCGTCCAGCGTGCGGTGCGGGGGCAGGCCGGTGCGGGGGTAGGCGCGGGCGTGGCGGCGAGCCACCTCCTCGGCGATCTCGTCCAGCCCGATCCCCTCGATCCGGCTGGTGGTGCCGGTGAAGTATCGCTCCACCAGTTCGCTGGACAGCCCCAGCGCCTCGAAGATCTGCGCACCGGTGTACGAGGCGATGGTGGAGACCCCCATCTTGCTCATCACCTTGAGCACGCCCTTGCCGAGCGCCTTGCGGACGTTGGAGACGGCCTTCTCGGGGTCGACCTGCACCAGCCACTCACGCCGGGCGAGGTCCTCGGCGCTCTCGAAGACCAGGTAGGGGTTGACCGCGGCGGCGCCGTACCCGATCAACAGCGCGATGTGGTGCACCTCGCGGACGTCGCCGGCCTCGACGATCAGGCCGACCTGGGTGCGGGTCTTCTCGCGCACCAGGTGGTGGTGGATCGCCGAGGTGAGCAGCAGGGACGGGATCGGGGCGAGTTCGGCGGTGGAGTGCCGGTCGGACAGGATGATCGTGCGACAGCCGCGGGCGATCGCCGCCGAGGTCAGCTCACAGAGCTCGTCGAGCTTGGCGCGCAGCGCCTCCCCGCCGCCCTCCACGTCGTACAGGCCGCGCACCACGTGCGTGTCGTAGGCCGGCATCGAGCCGTCCCAGTTGATCCGGACCAGCTTGGCGAGCTGGTCGGAGTCGAGGATCGGGTAGCCGATCACTATCTGCCGGCAGGACTCGGGGCCGGGGCTGAGCAGGTTGCCCTCCGGGCCGAAGGTGGCCTGCAGCGAGGTCACGAGTTCCTCGCGGATCGCGTCCAGCGGTGGGTTGGTGACCTGCGCGAACAGCTGCGAGAAGTAGTCGAAGAGCAGCCGGGGACGGTCGCTGAGTACGGCGACGGGGGTGTCGGAACCCATCGACCCGATCGGCTCGGCACCGGTATTCGCCATCGGCGCCACCAGCACCTGGAGTTCCTCGTGGCTGTAGCCGAACACCTGCTGGCGACGGGTGACCGAGGCGTGGGAGTGCACGACGTGCTGCCGCTCGGGCAGGTCCTCGAGGTCGACCCGGCCGGCTGCCAGCCACTCCCCGTAGGGGTGTTCGGCGGCGAGCGCCGACTTGATCTCGTCGTCGTCAATCAGCCGGTGCTCCTCGAGGTCGACCAGCAGCATCCGGCCCGGCTGCAGCCGACCCTTCTGCACCACCGAGGACGGCGGGACGTCGAGCACCCCGGCCTCGGAGGCGAAGATGACCAGCCCGTCGTCGGTCACCCAGTACCGGCCGGGACGCAGCCCGTTGCGGTCGAGCACCGCGCCGATCAGCGAGCCGTCGGTGAAGGCGACCGCCGCGGGCCCGTCCCAGGGCTCCATCAGCGAGGAGTGGAAGTTGTAGAAGTCGCGGCGGGCCTGGTCCATCTCGGCGTGGTTCTCCCACGCCTCCGGGATCATCATCAGCACCGCGTGGGGCAGGCTGCGACCGCCCAGGTGGAGCAGTTCGAGCGCCTCGTCGAAGGAGCAGGAGTCGGACCCGCCGGGGGTGATGACCGGGAAGATGCGGCTGAGGTCACCGGGGATCAGGTCGGTGGCCAGCAGCGCCTCGCGGGCCCGCATCCAGTTGCGGTTGCCCTTGACGGTGTTGATCTCGCCGTTGTGGGCGATCAGCCGGTAGGGGTGGGAGAGCTCCCACGCCGGGAACGTGTTGGTGGAGAACCGGGAGTGGACCAGCGCCATGGCGCTCTCCATCCGCTCGTCGAGCAGGTCGGGGAAGACCTCAGCCAGCTGCTGGGTGGTGAGCATGCCCTTGTAGACGGTGGTGCGCGACGACAGCGAGGCCAGGTACACCCCGGTCTCGTTGCGGATCAGCTGCCGCAGCGGGTACACCCGGCGGTCCAGTTCGAGGCCCGCCTCGCCGTCGGGGCTGGAGACGAAGAACTGCTCGAAGTGCGGCATGTTCTCCCGCGAGACGGGGCTGAGCGTCGCGTCGTTGCTCGGCACCGGGCGCCAGCCGTGGACGTCCAGCGCCTCCTCGGTGGCCAGGAACTCGATGGTCCGCTTGGCGGACGCCCGCCGCTGCGGGTCGGTCGGCAGGAAGGCCATCCCCATCGCGTAGTGGCCCGGCTCGGGCAGGTCGAAGTCCACCACCTCGCGCAGGAAACGGTCCGGCACCTGAAGCAGCATGCCCGCGCCGTCCCCGGCTGCGGCATCGGCACCGGTGGCGCCGCGGTGGTCGAGATTGGTGAGGGCGGTCAGGCCCTTGGCGATGATGTCGTGCCGGGCGGTGCCGGACAGGTGGGCGACGAAAGCCACCCCGCAGGCGTCGTGCTCGAAGGCAGGGTCGTACAGGCCCTGCGCTTCGCGGGCGGGGTAGGACAGCATCGCCATCTGGTCACTCCCATCTGTTCCGGGGCGGGCGCCGTACGGGGGGTGGACCCAGGCCGGCCCACGCCGACCTTGAACGCAGGGGGAGCCTACCTGACCCGACCCGGGCTTCAGGACCTCCCTGCATCGTGAAACGGTGAGACAACCGTCTCACTTGGTGGGCGGAACCTCAGCTGCGGGGTCCGGCCGGGAGGTGTCATCGACGTCGGCCTGCTCGCCCGCCCCGGCCCCGCCCGCCGGCTCGTCCGGGTCTGCGGCGGGCTGCCCGGGCTGGTCCCCGTCGCGGTCCGCTGACGGTTCGGGCAGCGTCGGCAGTGCCTGGTCGGCCTCGGTCCCGGGCTCGGCGGGCTGCGCAACGTCCACCTCGGCAGGCTGCGCAGCGTCCACCTCCGCCTCGCGGCCAGGACGGAACCTGATCAGCCACAGCAGGGCCGCGACGCCCGCCAGGCAGATCAGGCCGGCGACGAACTGATTGAACCGGATCGGCCCGAAGGTGTCGTAGGAGTAGTCGGTGCGAATGCCCTCGGTGAAGAACCTGCCGAAGCCGTAGAGCGCTATGTAGAGGGCGAACACCTTGCCGCGCCCCAGCCGGAAGCGCCGGTCGGCCCACAGCAGCACGCCCACCACCAGCAGGTTCCACAGCAGCTCGTAGAGGAAGGTGGGGTGGAAGGTGGCGTACTGCTCGAATCCCGGCAGGCGGTGTTCGGGGGCGATCTCCAGCGCCCAGGGCAGCTCGGTCGGCAGGCCGTACAGCTCCTGGTTGAACCAGTTGCCGAGCCGGCCCAACGCCTGCCCGAGCGCTATCCCTGGCGCAAGGCTGTCGGCCAGCGCCGCGAATCGGGCTCCGCGGGAGCGACACACCAGCCAGGCCGCCAGCGCGCCGGCGCCGACCGCGCCGTAGATGGCGATCCCGCCCTCCCAGATGAAGAAGACAGACCACGGGTTCACGCCGGGGGCGAAGTAGTCGCCCAGGTGGGTCAGGACGTGGTAGATCCGGGCGCCGACGATCCCGATCGGGATCGCCCACAGCACGGCGACCTCGAAGGTCTCCTGCTGCCCGCCCCGCTCGCGCCAGCGTCGCGCCCCCAGCCACCAGGCGGCGATGATCCCGGTGATCAGGCACAGCGCGTAGAACCGGATCGTCACGGGTCCGAGTGAGATCCCGCTGATCGGCGGGCTCGGGATGAACAGGATCACTGGGTAGTCCTTCGCGTTGTCTCAGCCCTGCTGGCGGACCAGCTCGGTCAGGTCCGATCGTAGGGCCCCGATCGGGGTGCCCTGCACCCACACCACGCGGCCGAGCCGTTCGGCGTCCACTCCGATCAGCTGGGTGGAGTGCGTGACGTCGTAGCCGCCGGGGACGGGGGTGCGGCCCTCGATGGCCACGCCGAGAGGTGCGGCGACCGCCTCGATGGTCTCGATCGGCCCGGTCAGCCCGATGAAGGACGGGTCGATCCGGTCGAGGTACTCCCGCATCACCTGGGGCGTGTCGCGGTCGGGATCGACGGTGATGAACAGCACCTGGACCTTCTCCCGCACCTCGGGCTCGACCCGGTTCAGCGCGGTCGCGACATCGGTCAGCACACCCAGGCAGATGTCCGGGCAGCTGGTGTAGCCGAAGAAGACCACCAGCACCGGCGCGGTGGGGCTGGTCCGCAACTCGAAGGGACGGCCGCCGGTGTCGGTCAGCGTCGCCTGCGGCAACTGGTAGGGGGTCTGCAGGTAGGCACCCTGGAAGGCGTCCGGGTTGGGCGCGGACGGGGCGCAGCCGGCCAGCAGCAGGCAGGCCGCGGCCAGCACCGCCAGCCGTCGCAACAGGGTCAAGCCCGCACCCCGGCCGCCAGGTCGGCAACCACGGCGCGCAGCCCTGACAGGTCATCGGGGCGTCCTGCGTCGTCGGCGGCGAGCAGGGTCTTCAGCAGCGCCGAGCCCACGATGACCCCGTCTGCGTAGCGGGCGACCGCCGCGGCCTGTTCGCCGTTGGAGACGCCGAGGCCGACCCCGACCGGCAGCTCGGGCGCCAGCCGGCGCAACCGCTCCACCAGCGCCGGCGCGGCGCTCGGGGCGCTGGTCCGGGTGCCGGTGACCCCCATCACCGAGGTCGCGTACACCCAGCCGCGGCAGGCCGCCGTGGTGGCCACGATTCGCTCGTCCGAGGACGACGGCGCCACCAGGAAGATCCGGCCCAGGTCGTGCGCCTGCGAGGCCGCCAGCCAGTCCGCAGCCTCGTCGGGGATCAGGTCGGGGGTGATCAGGCCGGACCCGCCGGCCGAGGCCAGGTCGCGGGCGAAGGCGTCCACGCCGTAGCGGTCGACGAGGTTCCAGTACGTCATCACCACCGCCGGCTTGCCGGCAGCCCGGATCGCCTCGACGGCGGCGAACACGTCGCGCGTCCGGACCCCGCGTTGCAGCGCGAGGGTGCCCGCCCGCTGCACTATCGGGCCGTCCATCATCGGGTCTGAGTACGGCAGCCCGACCTCGACCAGGTCGACGCCAGGATTGTCGCCGTCCCCGCACAGCGCCCGGAAGGCCGCCAGCGAGCCGGGCAGGCTCGGGTAGCCGACCGGAAGGTAGCCAACCAGGGCGGCGCGGCCCTCGGCGCGGGCGCCGGCCAGCGCCTGGCCGGAACTCGCATGGCTGGTCAGGGTGGTCATGAAGCGCCTCCGGTCGCGAGGTCGGGCCGACCGGACAGGCCGAACCAGGTGTTGGCGGTGGTCACGTCCTTGTCCCCGCGACCCGACACGCACACCACAAGGATCGGCTCGGCGTCAGGGTCGGTCTCGGTGATCCGCCGGCCCAGGCGCATCGCGCCGGCCAGGGCGTGGGACGACTCGATGGCGGGCAGGATGCCCTCGGTCCGGGTGAGCGCCTCGAAGGCGGCCATCGCCTCCACATCGGTCACCGACTCGTAGCTGGCCCGCCCGGTGGCGGCCAGCCAGGCGTGTTCGGGCCCCACCCCCGGGTAGTCGAGCCCGGCCGAGATCGAGTGGCTCTCCAGGGTCTGGCCGTCCTCGTCCTGCAGGATGTAGGTGCGCATCCCGTGCAGCACGCCCACCGAGCCGCCGCCGATCGAGGCGGCGTGCCGTCCGGTCTCCACCCCGTCGCCCCCGGCCTCGAACCCGTACAGCGCGACCTCGGGGTTGTCGATGAAGTCGGCGAAGCTTCCCAGGGCATTGGACCCGCCGCCCACGCAGGCCAGGACCGCATCGGGCAGGCGGCCGTAGCGGGCGGTGACCTGCTCGGCGATCTCGGTGCTGATCACCCGCTGGAACTCCCGCACCAGCTTGGGGAACGGGTGGGGTCCGGCCACCGTGCCGATCAGGTAGTGGGTGTCGTCGACGGTGGCGACCCAGTCCCGCATCGCCTCGTTCATCGCGTCCTTGAGGGTCTGGCTGCCCGACTCGACGGCCACCACCTCGGCACCCAGCAGCTGCATCCTGGCCACGTTGAGCGCCTGCCGGTCGGTGTCGACCCGTCCCATGTAGACACGGCACTCAAGGCCGAACAGCGCCGCCGCGGTGGCGGTGGCCACGCCGTGCTGGCCCGCCCCGGTCTCGGCGATCACCCGGGTCTTGCCCATCCGCCGGGCGAGCAGCGCCTGACCCAGCACGTTGTTGATCTTGTGCGAGCCGGTGTGGTTGAGGTCCTCCCGCTTGAGCAGCACCTTGACGTTGCCGCACAGCGCCGAGAACCGCGGCGCCTCGGTGATCGGGGTGGGCCGTCCGGTGTAGTTGCGGCGCAGGTCGTCAAGCTCCGACCAGAAGCCCGGGTCGCCCATCGCCCGTTCGAACTCGGCGTCGAGCTGCGCCAGCGCGGCCATCAGGGCCTCGGGCACGTAGCTTCCGCCGAAGATGTCGAAGTGCCCGGACGCATCGGGCAGCGCAGGTCGGTTCACCCTGCCATTAAACCAGCGGCGTCAGGGCACGCATCGCGGCGACCGCCGCCGCGGGGTCGCCGTCGACCACCAGCGCCTCTCCGACCAGGACGGCGTCCGCCCCCGCGTCGGCCATCCGCTGGGCGTCGGCCAGGGTGAGGATGCCGGACTCGGCCACGGCGACGGTGCCGGACGGCAGCAGCCCGACCAGCTCCTCGAACCGGGCCAGGTCGACGTCGAGGGTCTTCAGGTTCCGGTTGTTCACCCCGATCAGTTCCGCCCCGGCGTCGACCGCCCGGCGCACCTCGGAGGCGGTGTGGGTCTCGACCAGGCAGGTCAGGCCGAGCCGTGAGGCCAGGGCAAGGAGACGGGCCAGCTCGGTGTCGGTGAGGGCGGCGACGATCAGCAGGGCCAGGTCGGCCCCGGCGGCCCTGCCCTCCCACAGCTGGTAGTCGGTGACGACGAAGTCCTTGCGCAGCAGCGGCGTGTCAACCGCCTGCCGTACCGCCACCAGGTCGTCAAGCGAACCGTGGAAGCGGCGCCGCTCGGTGAGCACCGAGATGGCAGCAGCCCCGCCGGCCGCGTACGTGGTGGCGAGGGCGGCAGGGTCGGTGATCGGGGCCAGGTGGCCCTTGCTGGGACTGGCCCGCTTGACCTCGGCGATCACCGCCAGGCCTGCCGCGCGCAACGCCGACAGCGGGTCCCTCGCGGCCGGGAGCTGGGCGACGGCAGCCTCGAGCTCGGCCATCGGCCGGGTCGCGATCCGCTGCTCGAGGTCCTCCCGGACCCCGGCGATGATCTGGTCCAGGACTGTCATTCAGCCTGGCCGTACCCCGCCCGTCGCAGCACCCCTGCCACCACTAGCGACAACACCAGCAGGACCGCGCCGACCCAGATCATCGTCCAGTTCGGGCCCAGCAGGAAGCCGATGGCGGCCAGCGTGAAGGCAACGGCGGCGATGATGGTCCCCGCCCAGGCGGCCGGGGTCCTGCCGTGGTGGTAGTGGATTGCCTGCCTGGCGGTCTGCTCAGCGCTTTCGGTCACGGTCTCCCCCACGAGTTTCGGTCACTGTCGTCGAAAGTTGGTGGACATCTTGGCAACACGTGCCTAGCTTTCCAAGCTCACTGTCTCACGGCCCGTCGCCGGTGCCCACCTGATGGCCCAGCCGCACCAGCCGGGACGCCTCGATGACCGCGCGCAGCACCGTGGCGGCCTTGTTCGATGCCTCCTCGTCCTCCCGCTCCGGAACGGAGTCGGCGACCACCCCCGCGCCGGCCTGGACGTGGGCGACGCCGTCGCTGATCACCGCGGTCCGGATCGCGATGGCGGTGTCGGAGTCGCCGGCGAAGTCGAAGTAGCCCACCACCCCGCCGTAGAGGCCGCGCCGGGAGGACTCCAGTTCGTCGATGATC
This sequence comes from Actinomycetes bacterium, assembly GCA_023437345.1. Lineage (GTDB taxonomy): Bacteria > Actinomycetota > Actinomycetes > Propionibacteriales > Propionibacteriaceae > Propionicimonas. The sequence goes on along the minus strand of JAEZGC010000281.1, from coordinate 14,617 downwards.
TCCATGGCGCGCACCTTGGGCGCCCCGGACAGGGTGCCGGCCGGGAAGCAGGACAAGGTGGCGGCCAGCGCCGTCCGCCCGGGCGCCAGGGTGCCGGCGACCGCCGCCTCCAGGTGCATGACGTGGCTGTAGCGGCGCACCTTCATGAACTCGACGACGCTCACGCTTCCGGGCAGGCAGACCCTGCCGAGGTCGTTGCGGCCGAGGTCGACGAGCATCAGGTGCTCGGCGGCCTCCTTGGGGTCGGCGAGCAGTTCGGCCTCGTTGGCGGCGTCCTGCTAGGCGGTGGCGCCGCGAGGCCGGGTGCCGGCGATCGGGTGGGTGGTGGCGCGTCCGCCGGTCACCGTGACCAGCGCCTCCGGGCTGGAGCCGACTATCGAGAACCCGTCCAGCCGGAGCAGGTACATGTAAGGGCTGGGGTTCTGGCGGCGCAACACCCGGTAGACGTCGAGCGGGTCGGCAGTGCAGTCGATCTCGAAGCGCTGGCTCGGCACCACCTGGAAGGCCTCACCGGCGCGGATCTCCTCGATCGCCGCCTCGACCATCGCCTGGTACTGCTGCGGGGTGCGTTGCCGCCGCACCAGCGGCGCGGGGGCGTCGGCGTCGCGCAGCGCCAGCAGCGGCTCCACGGGTCGCCGCAGCGCAGCCACCATCGCCTCGACCCGGCCCCGCGCCTCGGCGTAGGCGTCGGCGGCGCGCTCGGGACGGTCGTCGAAGTTGATGGCGTTGGCGACCAGCCACACCTCCCCGGTGTGCTGGTCGAGCACCGCCATGTCGCTGACCAGCAGCATGGTGAGTTCCGGCAGACCGAGGTCGTCGGGGTTGCCGTCCGGCAGCCGTTCCAGCCGCCGGACCACGTCGTAGGCGAGGTAGCCGACCATTCCTGACACCAGCGGCGGCAGGTCCGGGTCGCGCGGGGTGTGCAGTTCGCCCAGGGTGCGTTCCAGGACGTCGAGCGGGTCTCCGCCGGTGGGGAGGCCCTCGATCGGCCGGCCGGTCCAGCTCCAGGTCGCCTCCCCGTCGCGCTCACTGAGGACGGCCGCCGCCGCCACCCCGATGAACGAGTACCGTCCCCAGACCCCGCCGGCGGCGGACTCGAGCAGGAAGGTCCCGGGACGCTCGCCACACAGCTGGTGGTAGAGCCCGACTGCAGTGAACTCCTCACCGAGCAGGCGGGTGTAGACGCTCACCACGCGCCGGGTGGCTGCGGCCTCGACGAACCCGGCCAGGCTGGGCTGGATCGGGACCCCGGGGTTCACGGCGCCTCCAGCAGCAGGTCGGCGTCGAAGCAGGTGGTGGCCCCGGTGTGGCAGGCAGGGCCGGTCTGGTCGACCGAGAGCAGCAGGGTGTCGCCGTCGCAGTCGAGCCGGACCTCGCGGACCTGCTGGGTGTGGCCTGATGTCTCCCCCTTGACCCAGTACTGGCCGCGGCTGCGTGACCAGTAGGTGCCGCGGCGGGTTGCCAGCGTCCGGCGCAGCGCCTCGTCGTCCATCCAGGCCAGCATCAGCACCCGGCCGGTGCCGGCGTCCTGCACGATGGCGGGCAGCAGGCCGTCGGGGTTGCGCTTCAGCCGGGCGGCGATCCGCGGGTCGAGGGAATCGGTCACCGGGTCATTGTGACAGCCGGTGACCGCGGACGCGGGCGGTGTCAGGGCCCGCGGGAGGCTGGTGGAACAATGACCGGCATGCGTGTGTACAACTTCTCCGCCGGCCCCGCCATGCTCCCGACCGCGGTCCTCGAGCAGGCAAGGTCCGAGCTGACCGACTGGCAGGGGTCGGGGATGTCGGTGATGGAGGTGTCGCACCGCGGGAAGGACTTCGTGGCCTGCGCCGAGCAGACCGAGGCGCTGCTGCGCGAGGTGCTCGGCGTCCCCGGGAACTACAAGGTGTTGTTCCTGCAGGGCGGGGCGAGCGCGCAGTTCGACGCGATCCCGATGAACCTGACCGCCCCCGGCGACGAGGCGGCCTTCCTCAACACCGGCCAGTGGTCGGCGAAGGCGATCAAGGCAGCCGGGCGCCAGGGACTGCGCGCCACCGTACTGGCCGACGAGGCGGCTTCGAACTACACCACAGTGCCCGCCGCGGGCAGCTACCGGGTCGACCCGGGGGTCGCCTACCTTCACTACACCCCGAACGAGACCATCGGCGGGGTCGAGTTCGACCACATCCCCGAGACCGGCGAGGTGCCGCTGGTGGCCGACTTCTCCTCCACGATCCTGTCCCGGCCGCTGGACGTCAGCCGCTACGGCCTGATCTACGCCGGAGCGCAGAAGAACATGGGGCCGTCCGGGCTGTGTGTCGTCGTGGTGCGGGAGGACCTGCTCGGCCGGGCCCGGCCGACCACCCCGTCGGTGCTGCAGTACGCCGAGATGGCTGCGTCGGACTCGATGCTCAACACCCCGCCCACGTTCAGCATCTACCTGCTCGGCCTGATCCTGGCCTGGGTGCGCGACTCGGGCGGGCTCACCGCCATGGCACAGCGCAATCGGGCCAAGGCCGAGGCGCTGTACGCCGCCATCGACGAGTCGCAGTACTACCGCAACCCGATAGCGCCCAACGCCCGGTCATTGATGAACGTCCCCTTCCTGCAGGCGAGGCCGGAACTGGACAAGACCTTCGTCGCGCAGGCCGCCGAAGCCGGGCTGACCAACCTGGCCGGCCACCGCTCGGTGGGCGGGATGCGGGCCAGCATCTACAACGCGATGCCGCCCGAGGGCGTCACGGCGCTGATCACCTTCATGACCGACTTCGCACACCGCAACGGGTGAGGACGATGACCTTCCGGATTCGCACACACAACTCGATCAGCAACGCGGGCCTGAGCCGGTTCCCCAAGGACGCCTACGTCGTGGGTTCCGACGTTGCCGACCCTGACGCCGTCCTGCTGCGCTCGGCGAACCTGCACGGGGTGGAGATCCCCCCGACCTTGCTCGCGGTGGCCCGTGCCGGCGCCGGGGTGAACAACATCCCGGTCGCCGAGTACTCGGCCCGCGGCATCCCGGTGTTCAACACGCCGGGTGCCAACGCGAACGCCGTCAAGGAGCTGGTGGTCGCCGCGCTCTTCCTGGCCGCCCGCAACCTGATCCCGGCTGCCGCCTTCGCCCACCGGCTGGACGGCGACGCGGCCAGCATGGACAAGGCCGTGGAATCGGGCAAGAAGGAGTTCGTCGGCTTCGAACTGCCAGGGCGCACGCTGGGCGTGATCGGACTGGGCGCGATCGGGGTGGAGGTCGCCAACGCCGCCACCGCGCTGGGGATGCGGGTGATGGGCTACGACCCGGGGATCACCGTCCAGCACGCCTGGAAGCTGTCGAGCTTCGTCGAGCACGTCACCAACCTCGACCAGCTGCTCAAGCGCGCCGACATGGTGACCCTCCACGTCCCGCTGGTGGACAGCACGCGCGGTCTGGTCGGCGCCAGGGAGCTGGGGCTGATGAAGCGCTCGTCGGTGCTGATCAACTTCTCCCGAGGGCCGATTGTCGACCAGGACGCCGTGGTGTCGGCGCTGGAGTCGGGCAACCTGCGCGGCTACGTGTGCGACTTCCCCACCCCCGAGCTCAACAAGCGGCCACGGGTGGTCACCCTGCCGCACCTGGGCGCGTCCACCACCGAGGCCGAGGAGAACTCGGCCCGGCTGGCGGTGGACGAGTTGCGCGCCTTCCTCGAGGAGGGGTCGATCACGAACTCGGTGAACTTCCCGGACGCGGTGCTGGTGCGCGGCGAGGGCACCAACAGGATCGCCATCGCCAACTCCAACGTCCCGAACATGGTCGGCCAGATCTCCACCCTGGTCGCCGCTTCGGGGCTCAACATCGCCGACCTGCTGAACAAGTCGCGCGGCGAGCTGGCCTACACGCTGGTGGACGTCGAAGGCGAGGTGCCCGACACCCTGCTGGTGCAGATCCGCGGCATCGACGGGGTCCTCTCGGCGCGCATCATCTAGCCGGGGCCCGAAGCCACCCGGCCGGGCCGGTCCGACCGGAGCCGCGCGACCGGGGCTACCCGGCCGGGGCGATGTTGACGTGCCACTGGACGCCGAACCTGTCGACCAGCAGCCCGTAGTCGTCGCCCCAGGGCTGGCGCTCCAGCGGCACCAGCACCTGACCGCCCTCGGACAGGCCCGCCCAGTAGCCGCGCAGTGCCTCGGCCTCGTCACCGGCGATGCTGACCTGGAGGTTGTTGCCCTGCTGCAGCGGCTCGCCCATCCCCTCGGCGTAGTCGCTGGCGAACAGGTGGAAGCCGGCCGGGGTGTCCAGCGACGCGTGCATCACGCCGTCGGCTTCCATGCCGTACTCACGGAAGTGCGTCACGTCAGGGGTGCCGCCCAGCACCGAAGCGTAGAAGTCCATGGCCTGAGCGCAGGTGCCGTTGAAGGTGATGTAGGGATTGAGCTGCAGGGCCATCGTTCCTCCTTGTGGATTGGTTGTGCCACTGTCGCATGCCGGTCTGACAGCCCACCAGTGCTGAGGCTGCCGAGCCGCTCCCCACCGGCGTCCCCGCTCGCACGGGGTGCGGGGTGATGCCGCGGATCGGGGTCAGGACGCCGCCAGCCACCTGCGGGCCAGTGCGATCCGGTCGTCGACCTGGTCTGTGGTGGCCTGCGCCAGGGGCGGTCCGCCCGCTTCCCGGCGCAGGCCGGCGTGGACGTGGCTGTGCGGGATCCCCCTCACCCTGGCCAGTTGCGCGACCAGCGAGTTGAGCTCCTTGCGGCGGGTCTCCAGCGCGCGGTGCAGGCTGACCGGCTCGGGAACCCGCTGCTGGCGGTCGTGGCGAGCCTGTCGGCGCACCTGGCGCTTCTGCCGCTCCCGCAGCAGCACCGCGACCTGGTCGGGCTCGAGCAGCCCGGGCAGGCCCAGGTAGTCGGCCTCGTCCGAACTGGACGGCTCGGCGTTCAGGCCGTACTGCCGGGCGTCGAACAGCACATGGTCGAAGACCGCCGCCGACTCCAGGGCCTCGAACCTGCCGTCGTCGACGTCGGGGGTGTCGCGGGAACGGTTCGCCTCGGCCAGCAGGTCCGCCTCCGGAGACCACAGGTCGTCGGTCCTTGGCCGGCCAAGGACGTGGTCGCGCTGCCGCTCCAGCGCGCCGGCGTGGGCGAGCAGGATCGGGACTGTCGGCAGGAAGATCGTGGCCAGCTCACCGCGCCGCCGGCTGCGGACGAAGCGCCCCACGGCCTGGGCGAAGAACAGCGGAGTGGCGATTGCCGTGGCGTAGACCCCCACCGCGAGCCGGGGGACGTCCACCCCCTCCGACACCATCCGCACCGCGACCATCCAGCGGTCGGTGGATTCGGTGAACCCGGCGATCCGGCGGCTCGCCGCCGAGTCGTCGGACAGCACAAGGGTCGCCGGTTCGCCGGTCAGCTCGGTGAGGGCCCCCGCGGAGGCGCGGGCCTGTCTTTGATCGGTGGCGATCACCAGCCCTGCCGCGTCGGGGATGTGCCGACGCACCTCGCCCAGCCGTTGGTCGGCCGAGGCCAGCACGGCGGCGATCCACTCCCCTTTCGGGTCGAGCGCGGTGCGCCAGGCCTGCGCTGTGACGTCCTTCGTCAGCGGTTCGCCGAGCCCTGCGGCGAGTTCGTCGCCTGCCTTGGTGCGCCACCGCATCCCGCCGCCGTAGGCCATGAACACCACTGGCCGGACGACGTGGTCGCGCAGCGCGTCGGCGTAGCCGTAGGTGTAGTCGGCCACCGAGCGGCGGGTCCCGTCCGGCTCGTCGGCGTAGGTGACGAAGGGGATCGGCGAGGAGTCGGAGCGGAACGGCGTCCCGGTCAGCCCCAGCCGGCGGGTGGCCAGGGCGAATGCCTGCCCGACCGCCTCGCCCCAGCTGAGATTGTTGCCGGCGTGGTGGAGTTCGTCGAAGATCACCAGCGTGCGGGCCCTGACGGTGAGCGCCTCCCAGGCGAACTGGCGCACCGCGACGCCGGCGTAGGTGACCACCATGCCGTGGTACTGCCGCGAGCGGCCGCGCCGCGAGCCACCGAGCCCGGGGTCCAGCTGGATCCCCACCCGGGCCGCCGCCTCGGCCCACTGCACCTTCAGGTGCTCGGTCGGGGCCACGACAATCACCTGCTCGACGGTGCGGGCGGCGAGCAGCTCCGTGGCCACCCGCAGCGCGAACGTGGTCTTGCCGGCCCCCGGAGTGGCGACCGCGAGGAAGTCCCGGGCGGCGGCCGTCCGGTACTGCTCCAGCGCCTCCTCCTGCCAGGCCCGCAGCCGCGCCGCGGTGCCCCACGCCGCCCGCCCCGGGAAGGCCGGGGAGAGCTGGCGGACCGGGCTCGGGGATGGCTCTGACATGGGTGACCGACCTTAGCCGCTGCCTCCCGCAGCACCCGGCGACGGCACGCCGATAACCCGGCTCTCGACCGAGCGCTCCACGCAGCGCCGACAGCTCCCTCCCGGAGGGAGCCCTCGACGGCCACAGGAGCGCTCAGCGCGTTGGGGAGTCCTCGCAGCTACGCAGACCGTCGGCTGCCAAAGGTGTGGACCGGGAGCTGGTCGGGGGTTAGCCTTAAGCGGCGCGCCGCTGGCGCACCTGAGCGGAAAGGAGGTCGTGCGATGACGGTCACTGTCACAGGGCTGCTTTCGACCACCCTTTCCACCGAGGCCCCCGCAGCCTGACGCTGCGCCGGGTGCCTCCACCTCAGGAGTAACCACCCTTGTCAGACAATTCTGCGTCGTTCGACTGGAACGACCTCAGCTTCCACGCCTACTCAGACGACCTCGCCGGCAACCAGCGCTGGTCGACCTGGGACACCACCCAGCGGCTCGACCGCGGCCCCCAGCCGTGGCCGGACTGGCTGGTGACCTCCTCTGCCGCAGTGGACACCGACCTCGGCGTCCTCAAGACCGGCAAGGAGGCCGACGTCTACCTGCTGGAGCGGGCGGTGCCGGACGACGCCGGCCAGTCCTGCCTGCTGGCCGCCAAGCGGTACCGCTCCACCGACCACCGGCTGTTCCATCGCGACTCCGGCTACACCCAGGGCAGGCGGGTCCGCTCCAGCGTGGCCACCCGGGCGCTGGCCGACCGCAAGTCCGGCTTCGGCCGCAGCCTGCAGGCCGGGCTGTGGGTGCGGGCCGAATGGCAGGCGCTGAAGCGCCTGTATACCGCGGGCGTCCCGGTCCCCTACCCCGTCCAGGTGGAAGGGACCGAGATCCTGATGGAGTTCATCGCCGACGGCGACGCGGCCGCGCCGCGACTGCACCAGTTGCGGCCGACCACCTCAGAGCTCGGGTCGCTGTTCGACCAGCTGCTGACTGCGCTGCGGACGCTGGCCACCCTGGGCTTCGTGCACGGCGACCTCAGCCCGTACAACACCCTTGTGGCCGGCGCCAGCGGACCCGATCCCCGGCTGGTGATCATCGACGTGCCCCAGCTGGTCGACCTGGCCTCCAACCCGGCTGCCGTCGACTACCTGCAGCGCGACTGCACCACCATGGCCGCCTGGTTCACCGGCCGTGGCTACGAGGTGGACGCCGGCGAACTGCTCGCGGACCTGCTTGGCCACGCGTGGTGAGAGCGCGACCGCGATGCCAATCCCGGCCAGGTCCGCCGCCAGGTCGAGTGGATCCCCGCTGCGCAGCGGGACCACCCAGTGCTGGACAAGCTCGCTGACCGCGGCGTGGCAGGCGAACCCGGTCAGCACCAGCAGGAACCGGGCTCCGGCGCGCAGGAACAGCCAGACCGGGACTGCGAACAGCAGCAGGTGAACGAGCTTGTCCAGCCCGGGGAGGCCGACCCCAAGGCTGGGTGAGCCGGGCAGGTAGAGCGCCACGAGCTGGCCGGTCACTGCCGCCACCGCCAGGCCGGTCGGCCACCATGGCCGGGCCACGGTGGCGGTGGGCAGCGCGGCGTCCATGGTCAGCCGAGCCTGGCCAGGATCAGCTCGCGGACCTTCGCGGCGTCTGCCTGGCCGCGCAGGTCCTTCATGACGGCACCGATCAGTGCGCCGGCCGCCGCGACCCGGCCCGCCCGGATGCTGGCTGCCACGTCGGGGTTGGCGTCGATGGCGGCGTCCACCGCCGCGGCCAGGGCGGCGTCGTCGGAGACCACAGCCAACCCTCGGCGGGCCACCACCTCGGCAGGATCGCCCTCGCCGGCCAGGACGCCGTCGATCACCTGGCGCGCCAGCTTGTCGTTGATCGTCCCGGCGTCCACCAGGTGCTGCAGGGCGGCGACCTGGGCCGGCGTGATGCCCACCTCGTCGAGCTCCACCCCTGCCTCGTTGGCCCGCCGGGCGAGCTCTGTCGTCCACCACTTGCGGGCGGCCTGCGGGGACGCGCCCGCGGCGACAGTGGCTTCCACGGCGGCGAGCGCGGCGTTGTTGACGACGTCGCGGAACTCCAGGTCGGTGAAGCCCCACTCGCCCTGCAGCCGCCTGCGGTGCGCTGCCGGCGGTTCGGGAAGCGTGGCCCGCAACTCCTCGATCCACTCGGCCGCGGGCGCCACCGGGACGAGGTCGGGCTCGGGGAAGTACCGGTAGTCCTCTGCCTGCTCCTTGGAGCGCCCCGGGGACGTGTACCCGCCGTCCTCGTGCCAGTGCCTCGTCTCCTGGTGGACGCGGCCACCGCCGGCCAGGATCGCCGCCTGCCGGCGGATCTCGTAGGTCAGCGAGTTCTCTATCGAGCGCAGCGAGTTGACGTTCTTGGTCTCGGTGCGCAGGCCCAGCTCTGAGGTGCCCTTCGGCATCAGCGAGACATTGGCGTCGCAGCGCAGCGAGCCCTGCTCCATCCTGACGTCGGAGACCCCCAGTGCGCGCATCAGCTCCCGCAGTTGCGCGACGTAGGCCTTGGCGACCTGGGGAGCCTTCGCGCCGGTGCCGCGGATCGGTCGGGTGACTATCTCGATCAGCGGGACCCCGGCCCGGTTGTAGTCGACGAGGGAGTACTCGGCGCCGTGGATGCGTCCGGTGCCGCCGCCGACGTGCAGCAGCTTGCCGGCGTCCTCCTCCATGTGGGCGCGCTCGATCGGGATCTCGAAGAGCTCGCCGTCCACCTCCACCTCGACCCGGCCGTCGAAGGCGATGGGTTCGTCGTACTGGGAGGTCTGGAAGTCCTTGGTCATGTCGGGGTAGAAGTAGTTCTTCCTGGCGAATCGCGACCACGGCGCGATCTGGCAGTTCAGGGCCAGCCCGATCCGGATCGCAGACTCGATGGCCTTGGCGTTGACGACCGGCAGCGACCCGGGCAGCCCGAGGCAGACCGGGCAGGTCTGGCTGTTGGGGGCCGCGCCGAAGGCTGTCGAGCAGCCGCAGAACATCTTCGAGGCGGTACTCAGTTCGACGTGCACCTCAAGCCCGATGACGACGTCGTAGGCCGCCATCGCCGCGTCGTAGTCCAGCAGCTCGTCGCTCATGCCAGCACCCCCTTCGCGGCGAGCTGGTCGAGCAGCAGCCCGCCCCAGGCCCGTCCCAGCTCGGCCTCGAGCGCCGCTCCGACCAGGTACACCCGGTCGTCGGCCTGGGGTGGCGCCATCACCTGGAAGCCGACCGGCAACCCGTCGTCGGGGCTGAGGCCACACGGGAAGGACCCGGCGGCGTTGCCGGCAAGGTTGGACGGGATGGTGCACAGGTCGGCCTTGTACATCGCCAACGGGTCGTCCACCCGCTCCCCGATCGGGAAGGCTGTGGTCGGGGTGGCTGGCGACACCAGCACGTCGACCTTGCCGAACGCGGCGTCGAAATCCTGCTTGATCAGGGTGCGCACCTTCTGGGCGGAGCCGTAGTAGGCGTCGTAGTAGCCCGAGCTGAGCGCGTAGGTCCCGAGGATGACGCGGCGCTTCACCTCGTCGCCGAAGCCGGCCCCCCGGGTGAGGTTCATCACCTCTTCGGCGCTGCGGGTGCCGTCGTCGCCGACCCGAAGGCCGTACCGCATCGCGTCGAAGCGGGCCAGGTTGGAGGAGACCTCGGCAGGCATGATCAGGTAGTAGGTGGCCAGCGCGTGGTCGAAGTGGGGGCAGGAGACCTCGACGATCTCGGCCCCGAGCCCGCTCAACGCGTCAAGCGCCTCGCGGAACCGCTGCTCGACGCCCGGCTGGTACCCCTCGCCGCCGAACTCCTTGACCACGCCGATCCGTAGCCCCTTCACGTCCGCCCGCCGGGCGGCGGCCACCACGTCGGGCACCGGGGCGTTGATGGACGTGGAGTCGCGCGGGTCCCAGCCGGCGATCACCTGGTGCAGCAGGGCGGCGTCCAGCACGGTGCGGGCGCATGGCCCCGGAGTGTCCAGCGAGGATGCCATCGCTATCACGCCGTAGCGCGAGGTGGCGCCGTAGGTGGGCTTCACGCCCACCGTGCCGGTCACCGCGGCTGGCTGGCGGATCGACCCGCCGGTGTCGGTGCCGATAGCGAGCGGCGCCTCGAACGCGGCCACGGCCGCCGACGAACCGCCGCCCGACCCGCCCGGGATGCGGGTCAGGTCCCACGGATTGTGGGTGGTGAAGTAGCCGGAGTTCTCGGTGGAGGAGCCCATCGCGAACTCGTCCATGTTGGTCTTGCCGAGGATGACCAGCCCGGCGTCCAGCAGCCGCTGGGTGATCGTCGCGTTGTAGGGCGGGCGCCAGCCCTCGAGGATGCGCGATCCGGCGGTGGTCGGCAGGCCGGTGTAGGTGAACACGTCCTTGACCGCGATCGGGATGCCGGCCAGCGGGCCGAGGTCGTCGCCGTCGGAGCGCCGCTCGTCCAGCGCCTCGGCGGTGGCCAGCGCACGCTCGCCGTCGACGGCAAGGAAGGCCCTCACCTCGCCGTCCACCGTGGCGATCCGGTCGAGGTGTGCCTGGGTGATCTCGCGGGCGGACACCTCGCCGGCGTCCAGCATCCCGGCCAGCTCGGACGCGGTCAGCGTCAGCAGCGGGTTCACTCCTGCTCCCCAAGGATCCGCGGCACCCGGAACCGGTTGTCCTGCGCAGAAGGGGCGCCGGCCAGGACGTCCTCGACGGGCAGCGACGCGGTGACCTCGTCGGCCCGGAAGACGTTGACCAGCGGCAGCGCGTGCGAGGTGGGCGGGACGTCGGCCCGGGCCACCTGCGCCACCTGCGCCACCGACTCGAGAATCACGTCGAGCTGCGGGGCGAGGTGGGCCAGTTCGGCCTCGGTGAGGCTGATGCGGGCCAACTCGGCCAGCCGGCCGACATCGGCTGTCGTCAATGCCACTGCACACTCCTGCTGAAGGATCGGGTTCGGGGTCCCACTCTACGGGCCGGGGCGGGGGTCGGGTCGGACGGCCCGCGTCCCGGGTTTCACCGCGTCGTGACGAATCCGTAACAGATCTCGGCCAGACTGTGGCTGTGTTCCTGCTGAGACTCGCGCTGCCCGACCGGCCCGGCTCGCTCGGGGCGGTGGCCACCGCGATGGGCACCGTCGGGGCGGACATCAACGCCGTCGAGATCGTCGAGAAGTACGAGGGCTATGCGGTCGACGACTTCATGCTCGAACTGCCCGGCGGGATACAGCCCGACTCGCTGGTGACCGTGTGCACCACCATCCCGGGCGTCGAGGTGCTGTGGCTGTCGTACTACCCGGAGCGGTGGGGCCTGCAGGCCGACGTCGACGTGCTCAACCACATGACCGAGCATCCCGAGCGCGCCGAGGAGATCCTCACCCTGGAGTCGACCGACGTGTTCCGGGTCAACTGGGCTGCACTCATCGATCGCGACACCCGGGCGGTGCTGGCCCGCAGCGACCTTGCCCCCGACCTTGATGAGGACGGGGTGCTGGCACTCGGCCCGCTCGACGAGCTGCGCAGCGCCGAACTGGGCGACGGCTGGCTGCCGGGCTGGGGCGACACGCTGATCGCGGTGTCACCGTTCCGGTCGTCGGCCTCGATAGTGCTCGCCCGGCGCGGCGGGCCCGAGTTCCTGAAGTCGGAACTGGCGCGGTTGCGACACCTGACCGCGCTGGCCCAGTGAGCCGTCAGCGGATCATCGTGTAGATCCAGTAGCCGTAGCCCACCACAGCGGCCAGCACAGCGAACAGGATCAGGCTCACCCACCAGCGCATCCGGCGCTTGGCCCGGGTGGCGGGCACCTCGGCAGGGCCCCACTCTCCGATCCGCGGCATCACCCGCGGCGGCGCGCCCTCGTTGAGGTTGAGGTTGCTGTTGAGGCCGTCCACCCCTCAAGTCTGCCAGAGCCCTAACCGCAGGCAATCGGGGTCGGCGGGTCGGTGCCGACCAGCTGCTCCCACTGCGCTGCGCTGAGCGCACCGCCCGCGGTGGCGCAGACCTGCGCCACAACGGCCTCGGGGTCGAGCGGGCGGACGCTGAAGGCGGCGGTCCTGGCGTCGGCCCCGAAGAAGCCGGTCACCAGCGTGTGCCCGTCAGGGGCGAAGGCGTAGCTGCGCGGGACCGCCTCGAAGCCGGGCGGCACCGGGAGCGTGCCGGCCGGCAGCAGGCTCTCCAGGTCGTACAGCTGCAGCCCGGAGCGGCTCGGCACGCCCACCACGTCCGCACCGACCACCGGAGGGTACCGCTGGCTCGACCCCGTGCTGGTCCGGACGCCGGCGGTCGCGATCCGCTGCGCAGGCCCGCGGCCAAGGTCGGCCAGCACGTCCACCGACCCGTCCGGCTGGGAGACCAGGAGGGTCGTTCCGGCGAACGCCAGGCCGGCGATCGCGGTGCCTCGCGGCCAGTCCTGCTGGTGGACCACGGTGCCGGTGGCAGTCTCCACGACCCGCAGCACAGGCGACGACGCCGCGATGGTCTCCAGCTCCTCGCCGGCGTCCACGAGCGCGACGTAGCGCAGGTCGGGGCTGAACCCGGCCAGCTCGTACCGGGCACCGGGGGCACCGGCGGCCACGCTGGCGACCAGGCCCGCGTCCGGCACGCTTCGGGTCTGCAGGGTGCCGCCCGAGAGCGCCAGCAGGACGGTCCCCGAGCCGGTCGCCGCCGCGGCGAGCGGCGCCTCGGGGTCCCCGTCGGTGCCCGGCACCGGCACCGCCACGTCCCAGCGGAGCACCCCGGCGGGAAGCCGCCGCGCGGGATCGGCTTGCGACGAACCCACCACCAGCACCGTCTCGTCATCGATCCAGACCGGTCCCACCGGGTCGCCGGCATCGTCGATCTCGCCCACCGGCGTGACCGCGAGGCCCGTCCTGCGCCGTCCGGGCAGCGGCGCCACTTCCAGCGCCGCGCCGCTGATGTCGAGCACCGCTACCCGGGAGCCGTCGGGTGACACCGCCAGGCGGGAGTTGCGGCTGTCGACCGCGTAGCCGCCCACGGAGCCGACCCCACGGGGGGTCAGTGGCGCACCGGTGGCGCCGCGGCCGGGTCCGCCGAAGGTCAGCAGCGCGAGCCCTGCCCGCCCGGCGGCCACCGCCCTGGTCGGGGTGAGGAAGGCCATGGCGGTGACGGCGCCGAGGCCGGCGACCCGGCCCGCGGGCACCGGCGGCGCGGCGTCATCTCGGGACACCGGAGCCACCGTGAGCCCGGTCGAGGAGTCGTTCACCAGCACGAGCCCGCCGTCCGGGCTGATCGCGAGATCCAGCGGATCGGTGAGTTGCAGGCCTGCGGTGAGCGGCCGGGGTTCGGGGTCGTCGCCGGCCAGCGGCCACGCCGTGACCTCCCGCCCGTTGGTGAGCGGGGCGGCGAGCAGGTAGTCGGCGTTGCTGGACGCGACGTACAGGTTCGCGTCGGCCCGCCATCCCACCGCGCCATGCCGGTCGGTGCGTCCCGACCGCAGGTCGAGGCGCAGCCAGCGGGCGTCGTTGCCGATCAACCTGACGGTGTTCTCGTCGAGGAACGCCACCCGCTCGGTGTACTGCGGGTAGAGGGCGGGCTCGCCGTCCGGGGGGACGAAGGGGTCGCGAAGTGCGCCCAGCTGCCGTCCCGTGGCCGTGTCGTAGGTCACCAGCAGGCTCTCGTCGCCCCGAACTGCGACTGCTGTCCTGCCGGACGGTGAGAGCGCCACGGCGTCCGCCGACCCCAGCGAGCCCTCACCGGCGAGCTCGCGGAATGTGGCACCGTCCCAGGCGCCCACCGCGTCTCCGGCCGCCGCCACCACCACTCCACCGTCGGCGCTGGCCCGGAGCGCGGTCACCCTGCCCGGCGCGGTGAAGCGGAGCACCGGCGGGGCGGCGCCCCCGGGGTCCACTGTGTACACCCGCCCGTCGGTCAACCCGGCCACGACAGTCGAGGCGTCGGCGCTCGCGGCGACCGCGCTGATCCCTGCGTCGAAGCTGACGAAGCTGTCGATCACCGGCGAGGCGAAGGAGGACTGCAGCAACGCCGCCCGCGCCACCGGCGACGGCTCGGTGCGGTAGCCGCGCACGGCGAGCAGTTGGGCCAGCCGCAGGTCGGTGTCGAGCAGGCCCGCCGAGGCTGCGGCGAGCTCCCGCGAGCGCAGCGTGACGGCCTGGCGACTCAGGTCGTCGCGCTGCTGGACGGCCAGCGCGGTGGCGACCACCGACACCGCCAGCAGCACCACGAGCACGGTCACCGCCGAGCGGGCCAGCCGGCGGACCCGGCGGTGCTGGGTCAGGTCCTCCCCCACCAGCTCGTCGCGCGGGACCCCGCGCAGCGGCGCCGACAGGTCCGCCATCGCGGCAGCGAAGCGGGGGTCGGCCCCGGGAGCCGGCGAGTCGCGCAGCCAGCGGAGGTCGAGCCAGCGCGGCTCCTGCGCGAAGG
>JAEZGC010000268.1 GCA_023437345.1 Actinomycetes bacterium | reverse complement strand
CCCCCTCCCGGTGGCGGGCCCCCCGGCCCCGCTGGCCGCGGGCCACCCCGGCGTCCATCAGCCCGGTCGCCACCGCGCGGACCGTCCCGTCGCCGCCGAGGGAGCAGACCAGGCGGGCGCCGTCGGCCAGCGCGTCGCGGGTCTGGCCGGTGCCGGGATCGGCCTGAGTGGTCTCGTACCAGCGCGGCTCGGGCCAGGAGTGGGCACGGGCCAGGGCCGCGACAACGTCCTTCACGGCCGTCAGGTCGCCGTACCTGGTGGGGTTGACGACCACGGCCCAGTCGGCGGGCGCGGCAGCGGTCACGGTTCCTCCTGGCAGACCCCAGCGAGGCTACCTCCCAACCCGCAGGTTCTGGATAGTGTCGGCGGCATGAAGGGCACCGGTGCATTGCAGATCATCTTCGCTTTCTTCCTCGGGTTGGTGGTGGTCGCCTTCGTCGGTATCGGGGTGAACACCTTCTACCCCTCGCCCGAATGGGACGGGCAGGGGACTTCCTACGCCCAGTGGCAGCTGTGGACCGGGATCATCCTGCTGGTGATCGCCACCGTGCTGCTCGCCGTGTCGCTGGCGCTGCCGGATGACCAGGTGGTGATCTCCAACGGCGTGCTGCTGGGCGGGGTGGGCACGATGCTGTACGCCGTCGGGATCACGGTGTCGACCGACTACTCGATCTGGCGGTTCGTGGTGGTGTCGATAGCCCTTGTGGTGACGGTAGGTATCGGCTACCTGAAGTTCTCCCGTCGGCGGACGTCGGGCCAGGTGACCGCTGCGGACGGCGTCGCGACCGCCGACCTCGGCGAGGTGGGGCAGCGGCTGGCGGCGCTGGAGCGCAAGCTGGACGCGCTCGGCCGCGCGCTGCACGACTGAGCCGACCGACCGCGGAGCTAGCGGGGGTCGATCCGGGCGAGCAGGTGGGGCCGGGAGCCGTCCCGGGTGGTGACCGCCGCCTGCCAGGTCTCGTCCTGGCGGCTCGCCCAGAAACCCACGGTGCCCGGTAGCGGCACCGGCTTGGTGAAGTCGACCTCGATGCGGTAGGTCGGCGGCAGCCGGTTCTCCAGCGCCGCCAGGACTCGCGCGTGGGTCCACATCCCGTGCGCTATCGCACGCGGGAAGCCGAGCGCGCGGGCGGCGAGCCGGCTGGTGTGGATCGGGTTCGGGTCGCCGGAGACGCTGCGGTACTGCCGTCCGAGGTCGCCGGGCAGCCGCCACAGCGCTATCGGGTCCACCCCGGTGAACCCGGCACGGTCGGCGTCCGGCGCGTCACCGGGCACCGTCACGCCGGTGGCGAGGTAGGTGCTGACGCCGTCCCATACCGGCTCGTCGCCCACCCTCGCCTGCGCGACGAAGTCGAATTGGGCGCCGCGGCGGTGCGGCCGCAGGTTGCCGACCCGCACCACGAGGTCGAGCCGTTCGGCCAGGGTCACCGGACGCAGCAGTCGCATGCTGTTCGACACGTGCACCATGCCGGGGACCTGCATGGTGGTGGCCGGATCGGTGAGCAGGTGGAGGTGTAGCGGGAACGCCAGCACGTGGAGCCAGGTCGGCGGCGCCGCGTCGCGCAGGGTGAAGCCGCACAGCCGCAGGTACCGGGCGAGCCGGTCGGGGTCCTGGCGGTGGCCGGTCACCATCACGGCATGGCCGGGCAGGCCTGCAGGGCGGCGCACTGGCCTGGGCAGCAGGGAGCGGGCGAAGGCGGCCCCGGTGGCCGGGAGCTCGGGAAGTACCTCGAGGGCGTCAGCCATCAGGCGCCCACCAGGTTCTGCCCGCAGACCCTGACCACCTGGCCGCTCACCCCGGCGCTGGCCGGGTCGAGGAAGTAGGCGATCGTCTCGGCAACGTCGACCGGCTGGCCGCCCTGGCCAAGGCTGTTGGTGCGGCGGAACACCTCGCGCTGCACGAACGGGATCTTCGCCGTCATGTCGGTCTCGATGAAGCCGGGCGCCACAGCGTTGACCGTGATGCCGCGATCGGCGACCTCGGGCGCCAGCGCGCGGACCAGTCCGGCGACCCCGGCCTTGGAGGCTGCGTAATTGGCCTGCCCGCGGTTGCCGGCCAGCCCTGAGGTGGACGAGACGCCGACGATGCGGCCGTCCCGGGCCAGCCCGCCGGGGGTGGCCGGGTCGAGCAGCACCTCGTTGATCCGCAGCTGGGCGGCAAGATTCACCTGCAGCACGGCCTGCCAGCGGGCGGCGTCGGTGTTGGCGAGCAGCTTGTCGCGGGTGATCCCGGCGTTGTGGACGATGCCGTGCAGCCGGGCGTCCGCGCCGTGCCGGGCCACCACATGGGCGGCGATCCGGGCCCCGGCGTCGGGGGCTGTGATGTCGAGTTGCAGGGCGCTGCCGCCGACCGCGTTGGCGGTCGCACTCAGGCCCTCACCGGCCGCCGGGACGTCGACGGCCACCACCCGGGCACCGTCGCGGGCGACCACCTGGGCGATGGCGGCACCGATCCCGCGGGCAGCTCCGGTGACCACGACGATCCGTCCCGCCAGTGGCGGCGAGGCGGCGGCCGGGGCGTCGGCCCCTGCCACCTGCCAGGTCTGGCCGGAGACGAAGGCGGAGCGGCCCTGGAGCAGGAAGCCCAGCGTCGAGGCCAGCGCGGCAGCGGTGACGTCGCCGGCGACCTGGACAAGGTTCGCCGTGCCGCCCTTGCGCAGTTCCTTGCCGACGGTGCGGTTGAGGCCGTCGAGGGCCTGGGCCACAGCCTTGGCCTCCACGCCTTCGACGTCGGCGGCCGGCCGGGCCAGCAGGACCACCCGGCCGCTCGGCTCCAGCGCCCGGACCGCCGGACGCAGCACAGCCCGCAGCCACTCAAGATCGTCGATCCGGCGCAGCTCGGTGGCGTCCACCACTATGGCACCGATCGGGGATCCGTAGCCGGGCGCGCTGTCGCCACCGGCGTCATCGGACACCGGTTCGCCGCTGGCCCGGCCCAGCAGGGCAAGGGTGTCGGCCGCCAGCCGGGCGCCACCATGGGCGGCCGCCACAATCGGACCCTGCGGCCAGCTGGTGCCCCGGCGCAGCCGGGGCGGCTCGGGCAGCCCGGCCCTGGCGGCCAGCAGCTGGCCGGGACGGGAGTAGAACACCGACTCGAGCATGCTCATCTCACACCGCCTCGAGGATCGCCACGACGCCCTGGCCGCCGGCGGCGCAGATCGACACCAGGCCGCGCGAGCCGGGGCCGCGCTCGGCCAGCAGCTTGGCGAGGGTGGCCACGATCCGCGCGCCGGTGGCGGCGAACGGGTGGCCGGCAGCCAGCGAGGAGCCGGTCACGTTCAGTCGGCTGCGGTCGATGCTGCCCAGCGCGCCGGGCAGGCCCACCGAGCGGCAGTACTCCTCGTCCTGCCAGGCCTTGAGCGCGGCAAGGACGGTGGCCGCGAAGGCCTCGTGGATCTCGTACAGGTCGAAGTCGGCCAGGGTGAGGCCCTG
>JAEZGC010000258.1 GCA_023437345.1 Actinomycetes bacterium | reverse complement strand
AGCTGGTCGCCTTCGGGGCTACCCGCAAGGCCGGCACGACGGCTGCCCGCGACCCGCAGGTGCAGGCCCTGCTGGACGCCCGCACCGAGGTCGTGTGCATTGTCGCCAAGAGCCATGACGAGCACGTGCACCGGGCGCTGAAGACGACGCTCGCCGAGAACCTCGAGATGATCCGTGACACGGTGGCCCACCTCGTCGAGAACGGCCGGCGGGTGTTCGTCGACTGCGAGCACTTCTTCGACGGCTACCGCGCGAACGCCGACTACGCCCTCGAGGTGGTGCGCACCGCCGCGGAGGCCGGCGCAGAGGTGGTGATCCTGTGCGACACCAACGGCGGCATGCTGCCCAGCTGGATGGGCGACGTCGTCTCGGCGGCGGGTCAGATCGGGGTCGACCTGGGCATCCACTGCCACAACGACACCGGCTGCGCGGTGGCGAACACGCTGGCCGCGGTGGAGGCCGGCGTGATGCACGTCCAGGGCACCATGAACGAGACCGGGGAGCGGACCGGGAACGCCAACCTTGTCACCCTGGTCGCCAACCTCCAGCTGAAGTTCGGCTGGGAGGTGATCCCGCCGGAGTGCCTGCAGGAGGCGTCCCGGGTGGCGCACGCCGTGGCGGCGATCGCCAACCTGCCGATGAACAACCGCCAGCCCTACGTCGGCCTGTCCGCCTTCGCGCACAAGGCGGGGCTGCACGCGTCCGCCATCAAGGTGGACGCGAACCTCTACCAGCACATCGATCCGACCCTGGTCGGCAACGACATGCGGATGCTGGTCTCTGACATGGCGGGCCGGGCGAACATCCAGCTGAAGGGTTCCGAGCTCGGCTACGACCTCTCCGACCGCGAGCTCGCCGCGAGGATCACCGACCTGGTCAAGGCGCGCGAGATGGACGGCTACTCCTACGAGTCCTCAGACGCCTCCTTCGAGTTGCTGCTGCGCTCCCAGCTCGGCTTCTCCGACGACTTCTTCGAGGCGGTGTCGTGGCGGGTGTTCACCAGTTCGGTGGTGGAGCCGGAGGGCGACTCCGAGGCCACGGTGAAGCTGCGCGTGAACGGGGTCACCGAAGGCCTGGTTGGCGAGGGCCACGGCCCGTTGAACGCCCTCGACGTGGCGCTGCGCCGGGCGCTGGTCAGGGCCTACCCGGAGGTGGAGAGCTTCGAGCTCACCGACTACCGGGTGCGGATCCTCGACCAGGGGCACGGCACTGACGCGATTGTCCGCACCCTGATCGACACCACAGACGGCGAACGCACCTGGACCACGGTCGGGGTGGGCAGCAGCGTCGTCGAGGCCAGCTGGGAGGCGCTCTACGACGCCTACCGGTGGGGCCTCGTCAAGCACCGCGCCGCCAGGGAGGACCGGCCGGCCGCCGACCTCCCCGGGGTTCCCGACCTGGCCCCGACCGTCGCCTGACTCGAACACCCCGGCATTTCGCCGAGCGCTCCTGGGCGTGGCGAGCGCTCCCTCCCTGTGGGAGTGCCCGGTGGGCGTGGGGAGCTCTCGGCGACAGCCGTCAGGGCTGGTCGATGCGCTCCAGGACGAGGGGACCGCGGTCCGGGGGTGCTGCGGCGTAGCCGACCGCGCCGGCCAGCGCCTCCCGCGCCCGGTCGATCCGCTCAGGAGTGTCGGTGTGGAGGGTGAACAGCGGGTCCCCGGTCCTGACGTGGTCGCCCACCGTGGCGTGCCAGGTGACGCCGGCCGCTGCCTGGACGGGGTCACCCTGCCTGGCCCGGCCGGCGCCCAGCCGCCAGGCGGCAAGGCCCACGGCCATCGCGTCCATGGACGCCAGCACGCCGTCCTGCCCGGCCCTGACGACCTCGGTGTGCCGGGCGGTCGGTAGCGGGGCGTCCGGATCGCCGCCCTGGGCTGCGATCATCGCCCGCCAGGTGTCCATCGCCCGCCCGGAGGCCAGCGCCTGCTCGGGGTCGGCGTCGATCCCCGCACAGTGAAGCATCTCCCGCGCCAGCGCCAGGGTCAGCTCGACGACATCGGACGGGCCGCCGCTGGCCAGCACCTCCACCGACTCGGCCACCTCGACGGCGTTGCCCGCAGAGCGACCAAGCGGCGTCGACATGTCGGTCACCAGGGCCACCGTCCGCACCCCAGCGGCCTGTCCCAGGCCCACCATGGTGCGCGCCAGCGCCTCGGCGTCGGCCCGTTCCCTCATGAACGCGCCAGCACCTGTCTTCACATCGAGGACGAGCGCCGCCGTGCCCTCGGCGATCTTCTTGCTCATGATCGAGGCGGAGATCATCGGGATCGACTCGACCGTCCCGGTCACGTCCCGCAGCGCGTACAGCTTCTTGTCGGCCGGGGTCAGCCCCGAGCCAGCCGCGCAGATCACCGCGCCGACCTCCTCCAGCTGCCTCAGCATCTCGGCGTTGCTCAGGTCGGCGCGCCAGCCGGGGATCGCCTCCAGCTTGTCCAGCGTGCCGCCGGTGTGGCCAAGGCCGCGTCCCGACAGCTGGGGGACTGCGGCGCCGCAGGCAGCGACCAGCGGCGCCAGCGGCAGCGTGATCTTGTCGCCCACCCCGCCGGTGGAGTGCTTGTCGACTGTGGGACGTGACAACGACGAGAAGTCCATCCGGTCGCCGGTGGCGATCATCGCCGAGGTCCAGGTCGACAGCTCGCGGGGGTCGAGGCCGCGGAAGAAGATGGCCATCGCCATCGCGGCCATCTGCTCGGCGGTGACGTCTCCGGCGGTGTAGGAGCGGATCAGCCACTCGATGGCGGGATCGTCCAGCGTCCCGCCGTCGCGCTTGGCGCGGATCAGGTCGACGGCATCGAAGCTCATGGCGACAGGCTAGCGGCCGAGAGTTGGCCGCGCGCTGCCCGGGCCGGCCGGATCGGGCCGTAGGGTGGACCCCGAGCGAGAGTTTCGATCACCCAGGAAGGCAAGTTATGGCGAAGCGGGTTTGGCTGCCGTTCGACGACGAGGCCAAGGCGGTGGCGGCCCTCGGCTCGCTGCCGGAGGGGCTGGTGGCCGATTACTACCGGCGCGACGGTGACCTGCCTGCCTCGATCAGCGAGGTGGAGCTGCTGGTGGCGCCCTACATGGCCCCGCCGCTGCCGCTGCTGGAGCGGATCGACGAGATGACCAGCCTGAAGGTGATCCAGCTGCAGTCGGCAGGCTACGACAACTACGTGCCGTTCCTGCGGCCGGGGATGGTGCTGTCGAATGCCGCCGGCGTGCACGACACCGCCACCGCCGAGCTTGCGGTAGCCCTTGCCCTGGTCAACCTTCGCAAGCTGGACAACTTCGCCCGCAACATGCCCAGCGGCACCTGGAACCTCGAGTTCGCCGACTCGCTGGCCGACCGCAGGGTGCTGATCGTCGGCTACGGACGGATCGGAGCCGCCATCGAGCGCCGGGTCGCCGCCTTCGAGGTGGCCTCGGTCACCAGGGTCGCCCGCAGCCCGCGCACCGAGCCGCTGGTGCACCCGGTCACCGACCTGATGGCGCTGCTGCCGGAGGCGGACGTGGTCTTCGTGATCACCCCGCTCACGCCGCAGACCGAGGGCCTGATCGGCGCCGAGCAGCTGGCCGCGATGCCGGACGGCGCCCTGCTGGTCAACACCGCCCGCGGCAAGGTTGTCGACACCAACGCCCTTGTCGAGGCGGTCAAGGACGGCCGGATCCGCGCCTCGCTGGACGTGACCGACCCGGAACCGCTGCCGTCCGACCATCCGCTGTGGACCTCGCCGGGGGTCTTCATAAGCCCGCACGCCGGCGGCCAGGCCGACGCCTTCTACCCGCGGGTGCACCGCCTGATGCGCTCGCAACTGGAGCGGTTCGCGGCCGGGCAGCCGCTGGTCAACATCGTCGCCCCCTAGGGTTGCATCCATGCGTGTGGCACGTTTCTCCCACGGCGGCGAGACCGCCTTCGGCGTCGTCGAGCTCGAAGCCGACGGCGGTCCCAATCCCGACACCGTCGCGGTGGTCAACGGCGATCCGCTGGCCGGGCCCGTCCACTACACCGGGGAGCGGTTGGCGCTGGCCGATGTCCGGCTGCTCGCCCCGGTGATCCCGCGCAGCAAGGTGGTGGCGGTGGGGCGCAACTACGCCGCCCACGCCGCCGAACTCGGCAACGACGTGCCGGAGGTGCCGCTGACGTTCCTGAAGCCGAACACCTCGGTGATCGGTCCGGGGGAGGCGATAGTCCACCCGCCGGAGACCGAGGACCTCCAGTTCGAGGGCGAGCTCGCCGTGGTGATCGGACGGATCTGCCGCCGGGTGCCGCCCGAGCGTGTCCCCGAGGTGATCTTCGGCTACACGATCGGCAATGACGTGACATGCCGCGACCTGCAGCGCACCGACGACCAGTGGACGCGCGCCAAGGGCTACGACTCGTTCTGCCCGCTCGGCCCGTGGATCGTCACCCACCTCGAACTTGACGAGGTGGACGACCTCGACCTGACCACGAGCGTCAACGGCGCGGTGAAGCAGGAGGCGAACACCTCGCTGATGGTGCACAAGGTGGCCGACCTGGTCTCCTTCGTGACCAGCTACACCACCTTGCTCCCCGGCGACGTGATCCTCACCGGAACCCCGGCAGGGGTCGCCCGGATCGTCCCGGGCGACGAGGTCGAGATCACCATCTCCGGCATCGGGACGCTGTCGAACCCGGTCGTCGGGCAGGAGGACTGACCGTGGCCCCGGCGGGGGACCGTCCGGGGCCGGGGCTGCTGGCCGCGACGCACTCCCCACCGGCGGGCGTGCGCTACCCGCACGTCCTCGAGGTGCCCGAGGCGCCGGGTGCCCCGGGCTGGCTGCGACCCGTCCGTGGCCTGTTCGGCTCCTTCCTCGGGCTGGTCACCTTCCTGGCCCTCACCCCGCTCGTGATCCAGTTGGTGCTGGTGGTGGCCTGGACGATGGCGGGCCGGCCGGGGTCGTTCGCGGAGTTCGCCGCGGCCGGGCGCGCCTTCGAGACCCCGGTCGGGATGGCAGCGTCCCACCTCGGACTGGCGGTGCTGCTGCCGCTGAGTTTCGCGCTCGTGCTGGTGGTGCACCGCGTCCACCCTCGGTGGCTGCACTCGGTGCAGCTGGGCGTGCGGTGGCGTTACGGGCTGGGGGCCCTGCTGCTCGGGTTCGCCGTGTTGAACGCCGTCCTGTTCGTCACCGGCGCGGGCTGGACGTGGCAGCTGCGGCCCCAGGAGGGGCTCGGTTGGTTCCTGGTCGCCATCGTGGCGACGTCGCCGCTGCAGGCGATCGCCGAGGAGTACTTCTTCCGGGGCTACCTGCTGCAGGCCTTCCAGGCGGTCCTGCGTGGGCCGTGGCTGGGGGTGGTGGTGTCGGCTGCGGTGTTCGCGCTGTTCCACGGCACCCAGAACCTGCCGCTGTTCCTTGACCGGTTCGGCTTCGGCCTGCTGGCCGGCGTCCTTGTGGTGCGCACCGGCGGGCTGGAGGCCGGCGTCGCAGCCCACATCGCCAACAACGTCTCGGCGTTCGTCTGGGCAGGGCTGACCGGCACGATCGCCGAGGTGAAGGCCACCCGGGTGATCGGCTGGCTGGACGCCGGCATCGACCTGCTCAGCTTCGCGCTGTTCGCGGCGGCGGCGCTGTGGCTCGGCCGTCGGATGAACCTTGCCAGCCTCACCCCGGGGGCGCCGCCACCGCACGGCGGCCGGCGACCCTCCCGGTTTGGTTAGCGCCGCTGAGGTCCGGTAAAGTCGTCCCTCGCTGGCCCTCACCGGCCGGCATGCCTCTGAAGGGGTGCGCAACCGCCGCGAACCGGCAGTGACGCAGCCATTCAGGAAGATGGGGTATGGGGTAATTGGCAGCCCGCCGGATTCTGGTTCCGTCAGTCTAGGTTCGAGTCCTAGTACCCCAGCGCTGCGAGATTCGCCGCCGCTGGCCGCGGTTTGGTAGATTGCGCAGGTCGTGAGAGCGACACGTGGCCCCGTTGTGTAGCGGCCTAGCACGCCGCCCTCTCAAGGCGGTAGCGCGGGTTCGAATCCCGTCGGGGCTACCACAGAGACCCTCCCCCAGTCGGGGGAGGGTCCTTCTGTTCTCAAGGAGCTTCCCGGCGCCGGGTGCCGGACGCTTCGTCGTGATCGGCAGGGCCCACGGGTGGGTGACACCTTTGCCCTCCCCACCGCGAACCGCCGACTGGTAGCGTTCAGCAGTCGAGGCAGGGGGGCCGCCATGGGACGCTGGATCGCTGGTGTGCTGATGCTGGTGCTGCTCAGCGCCTGCACGCCGGGCGGTACCCCGCCACCGAGCCCCACCCTGGCTCCAACCACCACCGCCCCCACCTCGGCTTCGCCGACGCCGGCAGGGACCGCCACACCCTCGGACGCGCCGACCGTCACCGCCTCCCCGGCCTGCGACTTCCTCCCCGCCGGGGTGGACCCGCGCGCCTGCCAGGCTCCGCCGGCGGCGGCGCCCCCGATCCCGGAGTCGGCCGAGTTCCCGGGGCTGTTCGTGTTCTCGACCGGTGACGGCAGGGTGCGGTGCGACCTCAACGGCGGCGACGAGTTCGCCTTCGCGGCCTGCGCGGTGCGCGCCCAACTCAGCCCGGTCGTACCCGAGCTGGAGTGCGACGCCGGCGACTGGGACAACAACTTCGTCTTCCTCTGGCAGCCCACCGGCGAAGCCTGGGAGGCCGGCCAGGGCTCGTGCCGCGGCGACCCGCTCACCTCCGAGCTCTCCGACCCGCCGGCGCTGCCGCAGGACGCGGTCCTGGTCGCCGGCGACCTCGCGGCCCTTGCCACCCCGGACGGGGTCGTGGTGTGGCACGCGAACGCCCGGCACGGGTTCGCCGTCGTCGCCGACCAGGTGGTGACCTGGTAGCAGGGCGCTGCCCCGACGATCCGGGTCCGACTCCCGGCGCTCGGTCAGCGGGGTCCCGGGTCGGCTGCCCGGCCGCAGTTCCAGCAGGGCCCAGGACCCTCGGTGAAGGCGCCGCAGTCAGGACAGACCGAGGCGAGCCAGCACGCCGGGTCGCCGCCGGCATCGGTTGGGATTCCGGGCGGAGGGTCCAGCGGAACGCGCGCCGGTGGGGTCTGGTCAGCCACGGGCGCTCCGATGCCGTCCGGCGGCTATAGCAGGCCCGCTTCCCGTGCCCGCCGCACCAGTTCCTGGCGCGAGCCCGCGTCGAACTTCGCCCGCAACGTGACCACCTGCTTGCGGACGGTGTTGGGTGAGACATGCAGGGCGGTGGCTATCTCCGGCACGGTCTGGGTGGAGGCCAGCAGGGGCAGCAGTACCCGCTCGCGCCGGCTCAGCGGGATCTGTGCGCTGGTCCGCCGCGGGTCGCCGGACAGCTCCCTGATCCGCTCCCGGAGAAGATCGAGCCTGGGATGCGGTGGGTCATCGGCCGCCGCCACGTCAAGGATGCCTTCCCTGGTCTCCGGCGGGACGAGGGCCAGCGCCACCCAGACGTCATGCTCGAGGCACGCGTCGACCGCCAGCCGTGCCGCGGCGGCCTGCGACTCCGGCGAGGACGCCGGGTCGAGGGCGAGGGTGGCGGCCCGCACCGCCAGCAGCATCACCCGGTCGACAAGGGTGGTCTCGGGGTCGTGCAGACCCGCGTCGGTGATCCGCCGGGCGTGGCTGAAGTCTCCGGCCCACAGCCGCGTCTGCGCCTCCGCGACACGGCGCAGGAGGGCCGGCAGGGCGTGCGCCACCTCGTGGGCGGCGTGGTGGGATCCGATCCGGTTCAGCAGGGCCACCCGGCCGCGGGCGAGCAGGATCTGACCCAGCGGTCCGCGGTGCTCCTGCCACACCATGCCGTGCCGGGCGGCCGCCGCGTCCGCCCGGGTGAGCGTCGCCTCGGGATCGCCCCACAGCGCCCCGTTCAGCATCTGGAGGAACACCACCCCGGTCCACCCGGGGGCGCCGGGCGGCATGCCGTCGAACACGTGCAGCGCGGCCTGGCAGCCGTTCCGATCCAGCTGTCGCAC
Source organism: Actinomycetes bacterium (assembly GCA_023437345.1). GTDB lineage: Bacteria > Actinomycetota > Actinomycetes > Propionibacteriales > Propionibacteriaceae > Propionicimonas. The sequence goes on along the minus strand of JAEZGC010000258.1, from coordinate 6,361 downwards.
CATCGAAAGGGCCCGGGACAGCCGCTCCGACATCGAGTCCTGGAAGGCGATCCCGATCCCGAACCCTGCCTCGCTCTCGGGGCGGTCGTACGGCTCGCTGGGGAACCCCATCAGCTCCATGGCGAAGTTGGCGCCGCCCCTGACCAGCGGCGCGGCGATGTCGGGATCGAGGGCGAGGGCGTAGTCGGCCTCCACCGTGACGTGCCGCAGGTCGGCACGGGCGAGTGCGATCCGGGCCGAACCGGCGCGGAAGGTGACCTCGATGATGGGGCTCGGCGGGCTGTGGTGGCGACGCTGTTCGGCGATGTAGCGCGACACCTCGAGGTGCGTCGCCCAGGCGCCTTCCAGCGCCGCAGACGGCGGGGACGTGGGTAGGAACCGCTGGGCGAGCATCCAAATGCACCCGGCGGTGACGGCGGCGTCGACGGTGGGTGCCTCCTGCCACCGGCTGTGCAGCGCTACCGCGTCGGCCACCAACCTGGTGATGGCTATCGTGTGGGAGCTGCCCGCATTGGCCGCGTAGGTGCCCGACGCTCCCCACGCCCAGGTCAGGATCGGGTTGGCCTTCCGGGCCTCGACCGGCAGGGCGTCCAGCATCGCCACCACCTCGGGGTCGCGATCCAGGGAGACATGCTGGAGCTCGTACAGCCAGCGCGGATCGATGGCCCCCCAGTCGCGCAGTGCCACCGCCCATCGCAGCGCGGCCACCTGGGCCGCGGCGTCCCGCGCTGTCAGCCAGTGGTCCAGCAGGCGGCGCAGGATGTCCTCGAGGTCGCGGTCCGGTTCGGCGAGGGGAACCTCGACAGGGTGGCGGACGGCGATCGTCGTGCCGTCCTGCCGCAGCTCAGCCAGGCCGGCGCCGGTCGCCAGCTCGCTGAACTGCGGCCAGGCGGGCGGATTCTGCTCACCCAGCGCGGCGACTGTGAACTCGAACCGCCTCTGGTCGAGGTACCGCCACGCACGCAGGGCCGCCAGCAGGCGATCGGCCACCGGCTCGCCGCCGGGCTCCGCGCGCTGGGGCGTCACGTGTCAGCCCACCGCTCGGCAGCGGCGCCGGCCGGTGGTCGGCGCCCGTCCGATGATCCCGATCGACCGGCATCGCTGACGGAACATGGCTCCATGATGGCACGCCGGGCCGCCGCCGGGGCAGCGCCGCCCCAACCGTGCTGGTGTGTGTCTTGCGCAGGCGAGCCGTCCCTCCCCGCCCGCGCCGGGACCAACCAGTGGGGTGGTCAAGGTTGACCATTGGCCGGACCAAAGGTGCCACGATTCGCGGTAGCCGGCGCCGTCCGCACCGCCGGCCGAGGCACAGTAGTGGTTGTCCGGAGGGAATCCACCGGACACCGCACCCACCGCTCCCCGGTCGTTTCGACCAACTCCCTCCCGTGAGGGGAAGCGGCGAGTGGCCTCCGGTTCATCCCCCCGAACCGATGGCACCGGCCGGGGTCGATCCCCCCCGACCCCGGCCTACCCCCGGCCCCACACCGGGGGGTTTGTGGTGTCCGGGCTTCGCCGTCAGCAGGGCGAACCGGTAGGGTCTACCGGTGAACGACAACCACCTCGCCCAGCCGGACGGCGGCGTCTCGTCGGCGGACGACCCGGAGGGCTTCTCCTCCCTCGGACTCGACAGCCGGCTGCTGCGCACCCTTGACGAGGTGGGCTACGAGAGCCCCTCGCCGATCCAGGCCGCCACGATCCCCGCCCTGCTGGCCGGCCGGCATGTGGTGGGCCTGGCGCAGACCGGCACCGGCAAGACCGCCGCCTTCGCGCTGCCGATCCTCGCCCGCCTCGACCTGAAGCAGAAGGCACCCCAGGCGCTCGTCCTGGCTCCCACCCGGGAACTGGCCCTGCAGGTCTGCGAGGCCTTCCAGAAGTACGCCGCCCGGCTGCCCGGGGTCCACGTCCTGCCGGTCTACGGCGGGCAGGGCTACGGGGTGCAGTTGAGCGCGCTGGCCCGCGGCGTCCACATCGTCGTCGGCACGCCCGGCAGGATCATGGACCACCTCGAGAAGGGCACCCTCGACCTCACGCGGCTCCGATTCCTCGTGCTGGACGAGGCCGATGAGATGCTCAACATGGGGTTCGCAGAGGACGTCGAAACGATCCTGGCCGACACCCCGACCGACAAGCAGGTCGCGCTCTTCTCGGCGACCATGCCGCCGCAGATCCGCTCCCTTTCGAAGAAGTACCTGACCGACCCGGTCGAGTTCCTCGTCAAGGGCAAGACGACGACTGCCCCGAACGTGCGGCACCGCCACCTCGTGGTGAGCTTCCCGCAGAAGGTGGACGCGCTCACCCGCATCCTCGAGGTGGAGAACTTCGACGGGATGATCGTCTTCGTCCGCACCAAGGGCGACACCGAGACCCTGGCCGAGAAGCTGCGGGCCCGCGGGTTCTCCGCGGCCGCCATCAACGGCGACGTCGCCCAGGTGCAGCGGGAACGCACCATCGGCCAGCTGAAGTCCGGCAAGCTCGACATCCTGGTCGCCACCGATGTCGCAGCCCGCGGCCTGGACGTGGAGCGGATCACCCACGTGGTCAACTTCGACATCCCGCTCGACACCGAGTCGTACGTGCACCGGGTGGGACGGACGGGGCGCGCCGGTCGTAGCGGCGACGCCATCTCGTTCGTCACTCCGCGCGAGCGCCGGCTGCTGTCGGCCATCGAGCGCGCCACCAGGCAGACCCTGTCGCCGATGGAACTGCCCAGCGTCGAGGACATCAACGCGACCCGGCTGAGCCGGTTCGACGACGCGATCACCGAGGCGCTGGCTTCGGAGCGGCTGGACTTCTTCCGTCAGGTGGTCAGCCACTACGTCAACGAGTACGACGTACCCGAGGTGGACGTGGCGGCGGCGCTGGCGCTCAACCTGCAGGGGGAGGAGCCGATGCTGCTCGACCCGGCGGCGGAGCCGCGGCGCTGGGAGCCGCCGCGTCGCGACGAGTCGGCCGGAGACGGCGACCGTCGGGACCGGGATCGGCCCCGGCGTGAGGAGCGGCAGCCGCGGCGCTCCGGCGGCGACCTGGTCACCTATCGGATCGCGGTAGGCAAGCGACACAAGGTGGCGCCCCGCCAGATCGTGGGCGCGCTGGCCAATGAGGGCGGGCTGCGCCGTCAGGACTTCGGCCACATCGACATCCGGCTTGACCACTCCCTTGTCGAGTTGCCCGCCGAACTCCCGCCGGGCGCCTGGGAGGCGCTGCGCTCCACCAGGATCTCCGGCAAGCTGATCGAGCTCTCGCTCGAGCGCCACTCCGACCGCGATTCGAAGCCGCGCCGCAAACCCCGGCGGTCCTGATGCTGGCCGGCGACCTGCCCGATTCCTTCCGGCGGTTCGCCGACACCACAGCGCAGCGGGCACCGCTGTACTCGCGGGTGTCGCCCGGGATCGCCGACCGGCCCGACCTGCTCGCGATCCTCGACGAGGCGCCCGAGGCGCACCGCGTCCCGGTGAACCTGTTCGCCGCGGTCCATGACCTGCTGCTGGTCGACCCCGGCCAGCCGCTGGCCGCCTGGTACCCGAACCTGACCACCCAGCCGCGCACCGACGACCCGCTGGGCGCCTTCGCCGAGTTCTGCGCCGGGCACCGCGAGGCGCTGGTCGAGCTGGTGAGTACCCGGCTGCCGCAGACCAACGAGATCGGACGCAGTGCGCTGCTGCTGGTCGGGCTGGCGGCGGTGGACGCCGGCGGCCACCCGCTGGCCCAGCTCGACGTCGGCGCATCCGCCGGGCTCAACCTGCTCATCGAGCAGTACGGCTACGACTACTCAGGGCACCGGCTGGGCCCCGACCGCCTCGTGCTGCAGTGCGAGGTCTCCGGGACGGGGGAGCTGCCGGCCGCGGTCCCGTCCTTCGCCCGCCGCCTCGGCCTGGACCGCGACCCGGTCGACCTCGACGACCCGGAGCAGGCGCGCTGGCTCGAAGCCTGCGTCTGGCCCGACCAGACCGACAGGTTCCAGCGGCTGCAGGCGGCGATCGGGATCGCCCGCGAGCAGCAGGTCGAGGTGCGCCGCGGTGACGCGGTGGCCGACCTTGCCGCAGCGCTCGACGCGCTGGGCGACTCCGGGCACCCGGTGGTCACCACCAGCTGGGTGCTCAGTTACCTGACCGATGAGCAGCGGGCCGGCTTCGTCGGGGAGCTCACCCGCTGGGCGGGCCGGCGCGACCTGTCCTGGGTCTACGCCGAGGCCCCGGCCTACGCCGGCGGCCTTCCCGGCTTCGAGGACGGGTCGGGGCCCGAACTGACCGTGCTGGGTGTGGTGGAATGGCGCGGCGGGGTGCGCACCGTCCGACATCTGGCGACCTGCCACCCGCACGGCTACTCGCTGCGCTGGCTCTGAACCCGCGGCGCAGGGATCGTCACCAGGCTGCCTATCAGGCGAGGAGGAGGACCGGATGAGTGTGGCTGGAACGGGTGTCGGCGTGGTGCTGGTCAACCTCGGCACTCCGGACGACCCGAGCCTTGCGGCGGTGCAGCGCTACCTGCGGGAGTTCCTCACCGACCGCCGGATCATCCCGCTGAACCCCCTGCTGTGGCGCCCCGTCCTGGAGCTGAAGGTGCTCCAGGTGCATGCCCGCAGCTCTGCCGAGAAGTACGCCAGTGTCTGGACGGAGGCCGGCTCCCCGCTGATGGTCCACGCCACCGCCCAGGCGACCGCCCTGGCCGCCGAACTCGGCCCGGGCGTCACGGTGGCCACTGCGATGCGCTACGGCAGTCCGAGCCTGGGCTCGGTGCTCGACCGGCTCGCAGCCGAGGGGATCAACCGGGTGCTGGTCCTTCCGATGTACCCCCAGTTCTCGGTCACCACGGTGGCGACGGTCATGGATGCGCTGGCCGGCTACATCCAGTCCCGGCACAACCAGCTGGAGTACCGGACGGTCCGTGACTTCCACAGCGACCCCGGCTATATCGATGCCTGCGCCCGGCTGATCGAGCGGAGCTGGGCGGAGCACGGCCGGCCCGACTTCGCCGCCGGCGACCGGCTGCTGCTGAGCTACCACGGCATCCCGGTGCAGGCCGTCGAGGCCGGCGACACCTACCCGCAGGAGTGCGAGGCCACCACCGGGTTGCTCCGCGCACGCCTGGGGCTGGGCGAGGGCGACTGCGTGATGACCTACCAGTCGAAGTTCGGCCGCGGCCAGTGGCTGACGCCCGCCACGATCGAGGAGGTGGCCCGGCTGGCCTCGTCCGGGGTGAAGCGACTGGACGTGTTCTGCCCGGGCTTTGTCGCCGAGTGCCTGGAGACCGAGGAGGAGATCGACCTGCTGAACCGCGAGGAGTTCCTGGCCCACGGCGGGCAGAGCTTCTACCGGGTGCCCTGCCTGAACGCCGATCCGGACTGGATCCGGGCGCTGGCTGTTCTGGTCGGCCGGCAGCTCGCCGGCTGGATCCAGGACCCGGTCACCGCCGGAGTCGAGGGCCTCGACCGGGGCCGTCGCCAGGGTCTGGCAGGCTTGATCGCATGAGCGGACTCTTCGCCTCCCGGGGCAGCACCGGCGAACCATGGTTCCGGGTCGGCCGCCTCGAGGTCGGCACGGTCATGCTGGTCGTGCTGGCGGTCGTGGGGTCGTGGCTGGCCTGGGTGATAGCGCCCGGCCTGCCGCAGTTGCTCGCGTACGTGCCGGAACTGCTCGCCTCGGGTCAGGTGTGGCGGCTGGTCAGCTGGCCGCTGGCCAACGGGCTGGGGTTGTGGAGCATCATCAGCCTGTTCTTCTTCTGGTACTTCGGCACCGACCTTGAGCGTGCTATCGGCAGGGTCCCGATGGCCTGGCTGCTGGTCGGCGTCTGGGCGAGCCTGACCGCCGCCGCCACCGTCGTCGGGCTCCTGCTGGGCGGCGGCTACGGGTTGGCCGGCATCAGCATCGTCCAGTTCGCCGTCCTGCTGGTCTGGATCGCCGAGTACCCCGACCGGCGGTTTCTGTTCAACATCCCTGCGTGGGTGTTCGGGCTGGTGCTCATCGCCCTCCAGGTGCTGCAGGCAGTCGCCGCGCGCGACCTTGGCGGCCTGCTCAGCCTGCTGGTCGGGTTGGCGCTGATCGCGGTGGTGGCGCGCCGGGTCGGGCTGCTCGGCTCGTACGGCTGGATCCCGGGGGCCCGGGCGGCCGGGCGGCCCCGGCCGTCACGGCAGCCACGCCAACCGCGTCCGTCCCGCTCCCGGGCGCGGCAGGAGACCCGCTACACCACCGACCGGGAACGGCTTGACGCGCTGCTGGACCAGATCAGCGAACGAGGGCTGAACAGCCTGTCCGACGCCGAACGCCGGGAACTGCTGAAGTTGCGCGACCGGCTGCGTCGCTCCTAGGCGACACGGAACCGGCCCCCCCCCCCCCCCGGCGGGGCGGCGCCGCGAACCGAAAAA
>JAEZGC010000183.1 GCA_023437345.1 Actinomycetes bacterium | reverse complement strand
CGCGGGGGGGGTGCGCCGCGGGGGGGCGGGCGGGGCGCGGGGGGACGACGCTGAGCCTGAGCCTGCGCGGGTCGACCCGCCGCCGATCGAGGACGTGGCGGAGGCGGCGCTGGTTCAGGACGACCCGGTCGAGGCACCGGCAGTGCGGCACCGGACGGACGCGGCCCCGGCCGGTCTGCTGGCGGCCGACTGCGTCACCCTCGCCGGCTCGGCGACCGGCCGGGCCGGGGCCATCGACGAGGTGGGTGCGCTGCTTGTCGCGTCAGGTGCTGTCGAGCCCGAGTACGTCGAGGCCATGCACACCCGCGAGCTGGGGATCTCGACCCACATGGGCAACCTGCTGGCAGTGCCGCATGGCGACCACGACGCCCGCCGGCTGGTCCGACGCTCGGCGCTGGCTCTGGTTCGCTACCCCGACACCATCGACTGGCACGGCAACCGGGTCAGGTTCGTGGTGGCGATCGCCGGGACCGACGATGCCGACCAGGTCAGGCTCGTGTCGCGGGTCGCCGAGGTGTTCCTCGACGAGGCGGCGGTCGGCCGGCTGGAGGCGGCCCGGACCCCTGACGAGGCTGCCGGTGCGTTCGCCGCCACCGGTGGCTGACTGCGGGGCTGCCGCTCGGCGCTGGTAGGCTGGCCGGTCGGTGGGGTGCCGGTGTCGTGCCGGAGCACCCTTCCCCCGAATCGGGTTCTTCTCTTCCCAGGAGCGTGGCGGATTGTTGTTGGCCGAGGCCCGCATCGGCGACGGTCGGCTGGTCAGGTTCCGGCAGCCCGGCCCCGACGACGCCGCCGACCTGCTCGCGGTGATCACCGACGCGTTCTCCCACCGTCCCGCTGTCGACCCGCCGCCGCCGGCGCTCAGCGAGACCGAGGAGTCGATCCGCGCGGCGCTGGCCCGCGGCTTCGGTGTCCTCGCGGAGGTGGACGGCCGCGCCGTCGGCACCCTGATCGTCACCATCGACGCCGACCACGCCTGGATCACCCGCGTCTCGGTGCGCCCGGGGCTGCAGCGCCACGGGATCGCGTCCACCATGGTGGAGGTGGCGCTGGACCTGCTGGCCGAGCAGGGCGTCCCGACCGCTGACCTTGTCGCCCGCGAGGAGTTCCCGCGGGTGGTCGCCTGGTGGCGCCGGCACGGCTTCACGCAGGTCGGTGCCGAGGGCACCCGGCTCCACCTGTCCCGGGCGATGCCGGTCTGCGTCGAGGTGCCTACCGCAGAGTCGATGCAGGGCCTGGGCCGTTCGCTGGCCGCGCTGGTGGCACCCGGGGACCTGCTGATCGCCTCCGGTGACCTCGGCGCCGGCAAGACCACCCTCACCCAGGGACTTGGGGCCGCCCTGGGGGTGACCGGGGCGATCATCTCGCCCACCTTCGTGCTCGCCCGGATCCACCCGAACCCCGGCGCCGGCCCGCGACTGGTGCATGTTGACGCCTACCGGCTCGGCTCCTTCGCCGAGGTGGAGGACCTCGACCTCGAGGTGTCGCTGGCCGACTCGGTCACCCTTGTCGAGTGGGGGACGGGGGTCGCGGAGGGGTTGAGCGACGATCGCCTCGAGGTCGACATCCGGCGCTCCCTCGACCCGGCCGACGAGACCCGGCTGGTCTTCCTGACCCCGATCGGCGACCGGTGGACGGCGGCCCGCGACGAACTGGAGGCGCTCGCATGACTCGCGTGCTCGGCATCGACACCTCGGCCACTGTCTGCGCCGGGGTCGCAGTGAACGGCGAGGTGGTCGCCGGCGGCGTGGTCCCCGACACCCGGGCGCACGCTGAACAACTGATGCCGCTGGTGCAGCGAGTGGTGACACAGGCCGGCGCGGGTGGCCTGGCCGGTTATCAGGCGATAGCCGTCGGGGTCGGACCCGGCCCGTTTACCGGCCTGCGGGTCGGGGTGGTCGCCGCGGTGACCCTCGCCGAGGCTCTCGGGCTCCCGGTCCGCGGGGTGTGCTCGCTGGACGTCCTGGCCCACCAGGCGGTCGCCGCCGGGCTGGTCGGCTCCGAGTTCGTCGTGGCCACCGATGCCCGCCGCAAGGAGTGGTACTGGTCCACCTACGCGGTGAGCGGCGGTGACGCGCCGCGGGCGACGCGAGTGGGCGGACCGTTCGTCACCGCCCCGGACCAACTGCCGGACCTGCCGAAGGTGGGGCCGGTGACCGGCACCCCGCTCGACCTGGACGCCGGGGTGCTCGCCGCGATCGCCGCCGACCTTCCCGATGCCGGGCTGGAGCCGCTCTACCTGCGCCGGCCGGACGCGCAGGTGCCCACCGCACGCAAGTCGACCCTGTTGCCCCCCAGGCTGGCCGCCAGGAGGACCCGATGATCATCTCCGCCGCCCGGGTCGACGACCTGGACGCCGTCCTCGACCTGGAGCACGACGGGTTCCCGGCCGCCGAGCGCTGGAGTCGCGACTCCTGGCAGGCCGAGTTCGACAGCCCCGACCGGCTCGTCCTGGTCCGCCACGACGCCCGCGGCCAGGTCGTCGGAGTCGCCACCTTCAGCCTGGTCGCCGACGCGGCAGACCTGCTCCGCGTGATAGTCCAGCCCGGGTCCCGCGGCCGGGGCGTCGGAACCTCCCTGGTGCGCGCCGGCATGGACTGGGCGAGGGCGGTCGGCGCCCGCCGGATGCTGCTCGAGGTCCGGCCCGACAACGACCCCGCCATCGCCACGTACCGCAAGCTGGGCTTCGCCGCCCTGAACCGGCGCCGCGACTACTACGGCGCGGGTTCCGACGCCCTCGTAATGGCGGTGGCGCTGTGAGCGGCCCGCTGATCCTCGGCATCGAGTCGTCCTGCGACGAGACCGGCGTCGGCATCGTCAGGGGCCACGAGCTGCTCGCCAACGAGGTGGCGAGCTCGGTGGACGAGCACGCCAGGTTCGGCGGCGTCGTCCCGGAGGTCGCCAGCCGTGCCCACCTGCAGGCGATGGTGCCCACCTTGCGGCGCGCGCTGGCCACCGCTGACGTGGACCTTACCGAGGTGGACGGGATCGCCGTCACCGCCGGGCCCGGCCTGATGGGTGCGCTGGTGGTCGGGCTGTCGGCGGCCAAGGCGCTGGCGGTCGCGCTCAACAAGCCGCTCTACGGGGTGAACCACCTGGTCGGCCACGTCGCCGTCGACCTGCTCGACCACGGCGACCTGCCGCAACCCTGCGCCGCGCTGCTGGTCTCCGGCGGCCACACCTCGCTGCTGGCGGTGAGCGACATCACCGGCGGCATCCGCGAACTCGGCGCCACCATCGACGACGCCGCAGGCGAGGCCTACGACAAGGTGGCCCGGCTGCTCGGCCTGGCCTACCCGGGCGGTCCGGTGATCGACAAGGCTGCCGCCGAGGGCGACCCTCGCGCGATCGCCTTCCCGCGCGGACTCACCTCATCGCGCGACCTTGCCGCGCACCGATTCGACTATTCCTTCTCCGGGCTGAAGACTGCGGTGTCGCGCTGGGTGGAGACGCGTCGCCGCGACGGGCTGGACATCCCGGTCGCCGACGTCGCCGCATCCTTCCAGGAGGCGGTCTGCGACGTCCTCACCGCCAAGGCTGTGGACGCCTGCGAGCACCTGGGGGTCGACACCCTGCTGCTGGGCGGCGGCGTCGCCGCCAACTCCCGGCTGCGCACCCTGCTCGACGAGCGGACTGCGCAGCGCGGCATCACGCTGCGGCGGCCGCGGCCGGCGCTGTGCACCGACAACGGCGCGATGATCGCGGTGCTGGGCGCCGAGGTGGTCACCGCCGGGCGCCGTCCGTCCTCGCTGGAGATCGGTGCCGACCCCGGGATGAACGTCGCCACAGTCGTGGCCTGACCGATGCCGTACACCCCGATCCTCGCCACGCTCGGCTACGTGCTGTCGCCGGACGGCAGCCGCGTCCTGCTGGTGCACCGGTCCCGCGACGGGGATGCGCACCAGGGCAAGTACAACGGGCTGGGCGGCAAGCTCGAGCCCGACGAGGACATAGTGGCCGGCCTGCGCCGCGAACTGCGTGAGGAGGCGGGCATCGAGGCGACCTCGGTGCGGCTGCGCGGCACCGTGTCGTGGCCCGGCTTCGGTGCCGGCGGGGAGGACTGGTTCGGCTTCATCTTCGTCGTCGACAGCTTCACCGGGCAGGTGCCCGACCGCAACGACGACGGCCCGCTGGAGTGGGTGGCCCTCGACGGGCTGGCCGACCTGCCGATGTGGGAGGGTGACCGGCACTTCCTGCCGCTGGTCTTCGCCGACGGTCCCGGTTTCCACGGCGTGATGCCGTACGACGGCGGCAGCCCGGTGTCGTGGAGCTACACCCTGCTGGGCTGAGCGCTCCGGTCAGGGGTTGAGCAGGGACTCCGCCACCGCGCGGCCGAGCCGCTCGGCGCCCGCCGCATCGTCCACTGTTGCCGAGCGGCTGACCCGGGAGTAGGCGACCCCTGAGTGTCCGGACAGCTCCGCCGACAGCAGCAGCACCCGGTCGCCCACCCAGCCGGCGTGGGCGCCGACCGCTGTGGCGCAACTGGCCCCGACACCTTGCAGCACCGCGCGTTCGGCAGTCACAGCGATCCGGGTGGACGTGTCGTCAAGCTGGCCCACCTGGGCGATCAGCGGGTCGTTCACCCGGCACTCGACGGCGAGCGCGCCCTGCGCCGGGGCCGGCAACAGCAGCGCCGGATCCACAGCGAACACGTTGTCGTCGACCAGACCCAGCCGCTCCAGGCCCGCCGCCGCCAGCATGACGGCGTCCAGCCGGCCGTCGTGGACGGTGCCCAGCCGGGTGTCGACGTTGCCGCGGAGCGGGACCACCACGAGGTCGGGCCGCAGCCGCTGCAGCCCGGCCGCCCGGCGCGGCGACGAGGTCCCCACCCGCGCGCCCTCGGGCAGGTCGACCAGCCCGCCGAGCGGGGAGTAGATCACGTCGACAGGATTCGCCCGCTGCGGCACGGCCACCACGGTGATGCCGTCGTGGGGCGCGCTGGGCAGGTCCTTGAACGAGTGCACCAGCACGTCGACCCGCCCGGCGAGCAGCGCATCGCGCAAGGCCGAGACGAACAGTCCGGGACGCTGGCCGGCGTCCAGTGGGATCGACTCGTCATCGCCCTCGGTCCTGATCTCCACGAGCCGCACCGGTACTGCGGTGAGGGACGTGATGGAGTCGGCGACGGTGGCCGATTGGGTGCGCGCCAGTCGGCTGCCGCGGGTGCCGAGACGGATCACGCCGGCTCAGGCCGCCGGGGGAGTGGGCTCGCGGTCGGCCACCGGGGGCGGCGTCTCGGCGTAGCCGGCCGGCGGCAGCGGCTCGGCTGCCGGTGCGGCGGGCGCTGCGGGGTCGACCTTCTTGCCGCGCGTGGTCAGCCCGGTGCCCAGCCCGGCCAGGAAGCCACCCACCAGCAGCAGGCCGGCGCCGGCCCACAGCGGGGAGAACGGGTAGTCGATGGGCGCGCTGCGCAGGGCGTCAAGGGCGAGGTACTGCTGCCACACCATGAAGCCGCCCCACAGGCCGAAGCCCAGTCCGGCGACCGCGGCCACGATCCCCACCCACATGATGACCCGCGAGAAGATCCGCATGGCCTCATGGTAGGCCCGGCGTACAGTCCCCGTCATGGACGAAGCGCTGGCCCGCTGGCTGAGCAGCGAGGACGGCTGCACGGCGCTGGCCGAGTCCGCCACGCTGGCCGACCCGGCCTCGGTCGCGGCCGCGCAGGCGCTGCGCCGCCGCTGGAGTCCCGAGCAGGCTGCCGCCGCCTCCCGGCAGGAGGAGCTGCGTCGCCGGGCGGTGGCCAAGTTCGGCGTCCGGGCCCGCGAGCTGTTGTGGACCACCGACGGGCTGGAGCAGGCCACCCGGGCCCCGGTGGCCGCCTGGCGGGCGGCCCGGCTGGTCGCCGCCGGTGCGCGGCGGGTGCTTGACCTGGGCTGCGG
>JAEZGC010000136.1 GCA_023437345.1 Actinomycetes bacterium | reverse complement strand
CTGTTCTGGGCGTTCGCCTACAACGTGGCGGCGATCCCGCTGGCCGCGCTGGGCTACCTGAACCCGATGATCGCCGGGGCGGCGATGGCCTTCTCGTCGGTCTTCGTGGTGCTGAACAGCCTGCGGCTGCGCGGCTTCACCCCGCGCGGCTGAGCCGCCCGGGGCCGGCGGCCCGGCAACCGTGCTCAGTCGCCCGAGGGGACCGGCGGCTGGTAGGTGGCGGTGACCCGGCGGGTCGGGAAGAACGGGCGGGCGATGTCGGGCTCGATGCCGTCGGTGACCTCGACCGGCTCCCCGGCCGCCACCTTCTCGTAGAGCTCGACGAACTCGCGCGACTGGTTGGCGATCGTGTAGCGCGCGGCCAGCTCCCGGCTCCGCTGGGACGCCCGCTCCCGGAACGCCGGGTCCTGCAGCGCCCCCAGCATCTGGATGATGGTGCCGGCCAGCGAGACGGCGTTGGGCCGGGCGAACAGCGCGTTCACTCCCTGCTCCATCACCAGCCGCAGCTCATGGTCGACCGAGACGAAGGACAGCCCGGCATGGGCGGCCTCGTGCAGCACCAGCGCCTGGGTGTCGGTCAGCGAGGTGAACAGGAAAAGGTCGGCAGAGGCGTAGTAGGCGCCCAGTTCGTCGCGCGGCACCTGCCCGACCAGCTTCACGCCGCGGTACCGCGCCGCCCGCTTCAGCCGGCCGCGCAGGCCCGGGGACGTCTTCCTCCAGTCCCCGACCAGCATCAGTTCGGCGTCGGGGATGTGGTCGCGGACCAGCTCGAACCCGTCGAGCATGAGGTCGAGGCCTTTCTCCACGGCGATCCTGCCGACGTACAGCAGCCGGGGGCCCTTCCCCTTCGGGATCGGCGGCAGCTCCGGCAGCGCGTCGGTGCCGTTGGGCACCACCCTGACCCGTGCCGACGGGGCGATCTCCAGCACCCGCTTCGCAGTCTTGTCCGAGGGGGTGGTGACCAGGTCGGCGTCGGTCAGCATGCCTGCGGCGACCTGCAGCAGCTCGATCTGGGCGCTCCCGCGCCGGGGCCGCTTGAACCGGATCCGCTTCTTCAGCTGTGCCCAGGTGATGCCGTCCATCCGCATCGTGTACACCTTGTAGGCAGCGTTCAGCAGCGGCACCAGGTGCCAGTAGTGGTCGGCGTAGGCCTCGAAGTCGGTGTGCCAGGTGATGATCAGCGGCTTGTTGGCCCGCTGCGCCACCCACATCCCCAGCAGCCCCACCCCACCCAGGCCGTGGACGTGGATGACGTCGGGCGGGTTGGCGACCAACTGGGCCAGCCGGTAGTCGTAGTCCTGGCCCATGGAGATCCGCACCGGGTTCCCGGGCAGCGGCACCGACGGCAGCCGGATCTCGCGGCGCCGCTCGTGCCCGGCGTACGGGTTGGGGCCGTCGGCCACCGGCGCCACGACCAGCAGTCGGTGCCCGGCGTCCAGCACCTGCTTCTCCAGGAAGTGGACGGCGTACAGCAGCCCGGAATGGCCAGGGCCGTAGTTGTCGGTGAACTCGGCAATGGTGAGCGGCCGGGCCGGCCGGTCGCCGGGGACGGGCGGAGCGCCCTGCGGATCCTCGCTGATGATGACCTCCTCGGTGGCCCCACATTATCGCGGGGCCGCCCGGGTGGCTCAGCCGGCCAGCGACCCGTACCGCGCCTTGGCCTGCTCCAGCGCCGTGACGTACCCGGCCCGCTGGTAGTCGTTGGGGTCGACCTCGGCCGGGACGGCCAGCAGCCCGCGAGCCTGCCCGACCGATCGGAACCCCTTGCGCTGCAGCCAGCCCAGCAGGCCGTCCAGCAGCACCCGGGAGTAGTCCCTGCCGTGCCGCACCAGCGCGGACGTGGTCATCACCACGTCGGCCCCGGCGAGCAGGTAGCGCACCACGTCGTCGGCGTCCTCCACCCCGGAGGTCGCCGCCAGCGACACCGGGACGCGGTGCCGCAGCGCGGCGATCCAGGTTCGCGGCAGCCGGCCCTCGGCGCGGGAGGACAGCTCCACCCCCGGCACCACCTGCACCCGTTCCACATCGACCTCGGGCTGCAGGAACCTGTTGAACAGCACCAGCCCGTCCACGCCGGCCTCGACCAGCCGAACCGCAAGGTTGCCGACCGACGAGAAGTGGGGCGACAGCTTGACCGCGACCGGGATGGACACGTTCTGCTTCACGCCCGCGACGATGTCGACGTGCCGCTGCTCGACCTCGGGCCCGGTCAGGCTGGTGTCGCCGGGGACGAAGTAGATGTTCAGCTCCAGCGCCGCGGCACCTGCCTCCTCGAGCTGCCGGGCGAAGCGCACCCACGAACCCATCGAACTGCCGTTCAGCGAGGCGATCAGCGGCACGTCGATGGCGGCCGCCGCCCGCTCCACCAGCGTCAGGTAGCTCAGCGCGACGGTCTCGGCCGGTTCGGCAGCCAGGTTCGGGAAGTAGCTGGTCGCCTCGGCGAAGGCCTCGGCGTGCTCCTGCTCGAGCTGCGCGTCGCGCTCGGCCTGGGCGAGCTGGGCCCTGACCTGCTCCTCGAACAGCGAGTACAGCACCACGGCGCCGACGCCGCCGTCGGCAAGGCCCTTCACTCCGTCCACCGTCTGCGACAGCGGGCCGGCCGAGGCTACCAGCGGGTTGCGCAACGGAAGGCCGAGGTAGCTGGTCTCCAGGTTCATGGTGTCCTCACTCGGTGTGTCCGGCGCCTGCCGGACGGGGGTAGGGGAGCGCGCGGGCCGGGGCGGGTGGCCTCACCGCTCGCTCCGGGCGTCGGCGGCGAACCGCTCGGCGCCGCGGGTCGCCATCTCCTCGTACTCGGCCCAGCGGCGGTTCACCGCGTCCTGGCCGAACTCGAGGAAGCGGGCGGCCGCCTCGGGGTCGGTGTTGGCGAGCATCCGGAACCGCAGCTCGTGGTCGTGGTACTCCTTCAGCGTGATCCGCGGCCGTGGCGAGTCGAGCAGGAACGGGTTCCGGCCGGCCATCCGCAGCACCGGGTTGTACCGCATCAGCGGCCAGTGGCCGCTGGCGACCGCCCGGTACTGCTGGTCCAGGCCCTTGCGCATGTCGATGCCGTGGGCGATGCAGTGGCTGTAGGCGAGGATCAGGCTGGGCCCGTCGTAGGCCTCCGCCTCCCGGAACGCCTTCAGGGTCTGCTGCGGGTCGGCGCCCATCGCCACCCGGGCGACGTAGACGTTGCCGTAGGAGACGGCCTGCATGGCCACGTCCTTCTTGCCGGTCATCTTGCCGCCGGAGGCGAACTTGGCTACCGCGCCGAGCGGGGTCGACTTGGAGGCCTGCCCGCCGGTGTTGGAGTACACCTCGGTGTCCATCACCAGCACGTTGACGTTCCGGCCGGAGGCCAGGACGTGGTCGACCCCGGCCGACCCGATGTCGTAGGCCCAGCCGTCGCCGCCGACGATCCAGACCGAGCGGCGCAGCAGGTGGTCGGCCACCGACCGCAGGTCCTCAACCCTCGGCCCGCTCATCGTGTCGAGCAGCGCCTTGAGGGCGTCGACCCGGGCGCGCTGCTGAGACAGCTCCGACTCGTACTCCTGCGGGGCGTTGAGGATCGCGTCCACTGTGGCGTCGCCCAGCTCGGCCCGCAGCTCCTCCAGCCGCCGCCGGGCCGTGTCGGTGTGCAGGTCGGCGGCCAGCCGCAGGCCGAGGCCGAACTCGGCGTTGTCCTCGAACAGCGAGTTCGACCAGGCCGGGCCGCGGCCGTACTTGTTCGACGCCCACGGCGTGGTCGGCAGGTTGCCGCCATAGATGGACGAGCAGCCGGTGGCGTTCGCCACCGTCGCCCGGCCGCCGAACAGCTGGGTGAGCAGCTTCAGGTACGGGGTCTCGCCGCAGCCGGAGCAGGCCCCGGAGAACTCGAACAGCGGCTCGAGGAACTGGGTGCCGCGGACATTGGCGAAGTCGACCCGGGAGCGCCGGTTGACCGGGATCGTCTCGAAGAAGGCGACGTTCTCCTTCTCCTTGGTGCGCTCCAGCACCGGCGCAAGGTTGATCGCCCGGCGGTTCCCGCCGCCGATCGGCTTGACCGGGCAGGCCTCCACGCACAGCCCGCAGCCGGTGCAGTCCTCGGCGTACACCTGGAGGGTGTAGCGCGAGCCGGGGAAGCCGGCGGCGTTCAGCGGGGCTGACTGGAAGCCGTCCGGCGCACCGTCGAGGGCGGACTCGGTGTAGTACTTGGCGCGCAGCACGGCGTGCGGGCACACGAAGGCGCAGTTACCGCACTGGATGCACGCCTCCGGGTCCCACTCGGCGATGATGTCGGAGATGTTGCGCTTCTCGTACCTGGTGGTTCCGGACGGGTAGGTGCCGTCCACCGGCATCGCTGAGACCGGCAGCTGGTCGCCGGTCCCGGCCAGCATGGCGGCGGTGACGAGCTTCACGAACGGCGGGGCGTCGGCCGGCACCGGTGCGATCATCGGCTGCTCGCTGGCCGGCGCGGCCGGCACGTCCACCCGGTAGAGGTCGGCGATGGACGCGTCCACCGCCGCCTCGTTCTTGGCGACCACGTCGGCGCCCTTGCGGGAGTAGGTCTTGCGGATCGCCTTCTTGACCTGGGCCAGGGCCAGTTCCTTCGGCATCACCTTCGAGATCGCAAAGAAGCAGGTCTGCAGCACGGTGTTGGTGCGCCGTCCCATGCCCGCCTTGCGGGCCACGAGGTTGGCGTCGATGGCCCACAGCTCCACGCCCAGCTCGATGATCTTCTCCTGCATCGGCCGGGGCAGCCGCGAGAAGACCTCGTCGATCGGGTAGGGGGTGTTCACCAGCAGGACGGTGCCGGGACGGGCGTACTCGAGCACGTCCACCCGCTCAAGGATCGACCACGAGTGGCAGCCGATGAAGCCGGCGGAGTTGATCAGGTAGGGCGCCTCGATCGGCCTGGGACCGAACCTGAGGTGCGACACGGTGCGCGAGCCCGACTTCTTCGAGTCGTAGACGAAGTAGCCCTGCGCGTAGGTGTCGGGCATCTCGCCGATGATCTTGATGGTGTTCTTGTTGGCGCCGACGGTGCCGTCCGAGCCCAGCCCGTAGAACACCGCGGAGACGGTCAGCGGGTCCTCGATGTCGAGGGTGGGGTCGTAGGCCAGCGAGGTGTGCGTGACGTCGTCGTTGATCCCGATGGTGAACCGGGGACGCGGGTTCGGCAGCGCCAGCTCAGCGTAGATGCCGGCCACCATGCCGGGGGTGAACTCCTTGCTGGACAGCCCGTACCGGCCGCCGACCACCACCGGCAGCTGCTCGCGCCGACCTGTGGCGTGCGCCTCGCCGAGCGCGGCTGTCACGTCGAGGAAGAGCGGTTCGCCGCCCGAGCCAGGCTCCTTGGTGCGGTCGAGGACGGCCACCGCCCGGGCGCTGGCCGGGATCGCGGCAAGGATGTGCCCGACCGGGAACGGCCGGTACAGCCGGACCTGCACGACGCCCACCTTCGCCCCGGCGGCGTTGAGGTGGTCGACGGTCTTGCGGACCGTCTGGGCGCCCGAGCCCATCACCACGGTGACCCGCTCGGCCTCGGGATCGCCGTAGTACTCGACCAACCGATAGCGCCGGCCGGTGAGCGAGCCGAAGGCGTCCATGGCGTGCTCGACCAGGCCGGGGACAGCGTCGTAGAACGGGTTGACGGTCTCGCGGGACTGGAAGTAGGTGTCGGGGTTCTGCGCGGTGCCCCTGATGTAGGGGTGCTCGGGGGAGAGGCCGCGGCGGCGGTGGGCGCGGACCAGGTCCTCCGGGACGAACTCGCGAAGCTGGTCGTCGGTGAGCAGCTCGACGACGTTCACCTCGTGGGAGGTGCGGAAGCCGTCGAAGAAGTGCAGGAACGGGATCCGGCTGGTCAGCGTGGCGAGTTGGGAGATCGCGGCCAGGTCGTGGGCCTCCTGCGGGGAGGCCGAGCACAGCAGCGCGAACCCGGTCTGCCGGACCGCCATCACGTCCTGGTGGTCGCCGTAGATCGACAGGCCCTGGGCGGCCAGGGAGCGGGCGGCGACGTGGAACACCGTCGAGGTCAGCTCGCCGGCGATCTTGTACATGTTCGGGATCATCAGCAGCAGGCCCTGGCTGGCCGTGAAGGTGGTCGACAGGGCGCCGCCCTGCAGCGCCCCGTGCAGCGCGCCGGCCGCGCCGCCCTCGGACTGCATCTCCACGACGGTCGGGATCATCCCGTACACGTTCGGCTGCCCCTGGGCCGACCACTCGTCGGCCAGCTCGGCCATCGTGGAGCTTGGCGTGATCGGGTAGATGCTGCACAGCTCGTTGAGCCGGTAGGCCGCCGAGGCAGCCGCCTCGTTGCCGTCGATGATGGCGCGGGTCATCGTCACTGCTCCTTGATCATCTCGATGGCGTGCACGGGGCACTGCTCGTAGCAGGTGGCGCAGCCGGTGCACTTGTCGTAGTCGAAGCGGTACCGGTAGCCCGTGCCGAGCTTGATGACCGCGTCCTCCGGGCAGGCGCCGAGGCAGCCGTCGCACTCGAAGCAGTTCCCGCACGACAGGCAGCGGCTCGCCTCGAGGTGGGCCTGGTCGTCGCTGAGGCCGCCGACGATCTCGTCGAAGTCGGTGATCCGCTCGGCCGGCTCCAGCTCGGGCTGGGTGGTGCCGCGGGCGTCCCCGAAGTACCACAGGTGCAGCTTCTCGCAGCTGGCCAGGTCGTGCTTGGGCCGCGACGGCGCCTCCCGGCCGGCCAGCCAGGCGTCGATCTGGCGGGCGGCCCGCTTGCCGTGGCCGACCCCGACGGTGACCGTCCGTTCGCTGGGGACGGCGTCGCCGCCGGCGAAGATGCCGGGCACCCCGGTCATCAGGGTGCGCGGGTCGACCTTCACGACGTCGTGGTCGAACTGGATGCCGGGGATCCGGCGCAGGAAGTCGGAGTCGGTCTCCTGCCCGAGCGCGAGGATGACGGTGTCGGCCTGCAGCTTCTCGAACCGTCCGGTGCCGCTGGCGCGGCCGTCGGAGTCGAGTTCCATCACCTCGACGGTCAGCTCCTCCTCGTCGACGCTGGAGATGGTGCGCAACCAGTTCATGGTGACGCCCTCGCGCAGCGCGCCCTCCTTCTCCTCGGCGTGCGCCGGCATCTGCTCCTCGGTGCGCCGGTAGATGATGATCGACTCCTCGGCGCCGAGCCGGCGGGCGACCCGGGCGGCGTCCATCGCGGTGTTGCCGCCGCCGTAGACCGCCACCTTCCGTCCGATCACCGGACGCTCGCCGCTGGCCACGCCGCGCAGGAAGCTCACCGCGTCGACGATCCGGGAGGCGTCCCGGCCGGGGATGTCGACCCGGCGCGACAGGTGGGCACCGATGGCTACGAAGGCGGCGTCGAAGCCACCCTCGGCCTGGTCGGCCAGCAGGTCGGTGACCTTGTAGTCGGTGACGATCCGGACCCCGAGGTCGACCAGCCGCTGCACCTCGGCGTCGAGGACGTCGCGGGGCAGCCGGTACTCGGGGATGCCGTAGCGCATCATGCCGCCGGGCAGCGGGGAGGCGTCGCGGATCTCGACCTCGTGGCCGGCGACCGCCAGGTGGTAGGCCGCCGAGAGGCCGGACGGGCCCGCGCCGACCACCAGCACCCGCCGCCCGGAGGAGAACCGCGGCCTGATGAACGTCCAGCCCCGCTCGATGGCGAGGTCGCCGAGGTACCGCTCGACGGAGTGGATGGAGACCGCGCCGTCCAGTTCGATGCGGTTGCAGGCGGTCTCGCACGGGTGGTAGCAGACCCGCCCGTGG
The DNA here is from genome assembly GCA_023437345.1 of Actinomycetes bacterium. Taxonomy (GTDB): domain Bacteria; phylum Actinomycetota; class Actinomycetes; order Propionibacteriales; family Propionibacteriaceae; genus Propionicimonas. Next base: position 531 of record JAEZGC010000136.1, on the reverse strand, counting down.
ATCGCCGGGAACGGGTTGTTGCGCACCAGTTCGCGCCAGGCCGCCTCGTCCTGGCCCGCCTTCACCAGCCGCAGCCACTCCTGGATGTTCTCGCCCGCGGGGCACGCGTTGTTGCACGGCGGCAGCAGGTCGACGTACACCGGCATCCGGGAACGGACCGGGGCTACCCGGCCGCGCTCGGCGGCAAGGTCGGGCAACTGGGTGATATCGCGAGCCATGGGAACCTCTGCTTCAAGGCGACGTTGCGAGCCCGAATCTATCCTGACTAGGAGCCTCGCGCGGCTGGTACGGCAAATCCGCCGACCTTCGTCCCACTAGGCGATTTAGGTCACGAACCCGGCGCGAAATGGGACGGTCGGCGTCGTGTCGGCCCCCGCTAGACTGCCGCTGCGTCCACCCCCCATGGGCGCGCGATCGGAGTCACCATGCCCGCTGTGCCGTCGGCCTCCCGCGGCTTCCGCCGTGTCATCAGGCTGCAGTCTCCGGCCGTCCCCACGCCGCGTCCGGCAGCGAGCCTCGCCGAGGCGAGGA
>JAEZGC010000057.1 GCA_023437345.1 Actinomycetes bacterium | reverse complement strand
TGTAGGCCAACAGGTCGTCGGCGCCTTGGAACATCGTGCCTCCACAAGTCTCGGTAACGGACGGCCGCAACGCTACGGAGGGGTAGTAACCCGCGAGTTGCATCCGTGTTTCAGCCGTGTAAAAGCCCGGGCGGGCGGTGGCGCCGTCCGGCGCCCATCGGATAAGGCGCGACGAAGTAGGCTCGCGCCATGAGCGAGGTGGAGGCCGAGAACTACCCCGGGCAGGACCTCGGGCTGCCGCCGGACGGACGCGGGTCGCTGGCCAGCTGGCGGGCCAGGATCGCCGCGCTGCTGCTGGACTGGGCCGGCTCGATGCTGGTGGCGATCTTCGCCTTCGGGATGGCGGTGCTGCGCGAGAGCGACTGGCGGGCCTGGATGATCCTGGCTGTGTTTTTCGTGGAGAAGACCGTGCTGACGGCGCTGGTCGGCGGCAGCTTCGGACAGATCCTCGCCCGGGTCAGGGTGGTCCGGCTGGACGGGCAACCGCTCGGCTGGTGGCGCGCGGCGGCCCGCACCGCGATGATCGGCGTGGTGCTCCCGGCGGTGGTGATCGGCGCCGACCGGCGCGGCTTGAACGACCTCGCACTAGGCACTGTGGTGGTAACTCAGCGGTAGCAGATTTAGGACTACCTTGCCCATGTAGGGTACTTTTCCCCCCATGCTTCGATACATCGGACGGCGGTTGCTGAACTACGCCCTCCTGCTGTTCGTGGCGGTTTCGCTCACCTACGTCCTCGCCGCCACCCAGCTGAACCCGCGGGCCCTGTTCGAGTTGCGCCAACCGCCGGTCGCGCCGGAGATCATCGAGGCGCAGCTCTCGATGTACAACCTCAGCGACACGGTCCCGCTCTGGGAGCGGTACTGGATCTGGCTGACCGGCGTCCTGCAGGGGGACTGGGGTTCGTCACCGCTGGGCGCCGATGTGGCCGAGCAGATCAGCATGCGGATGTGGGTCAGCCTGCGGCTGCTGATCATCGGCACGCTGGCCGGCATCGTGATCGGGGTCGCGGTCGGCGCCTGGACGGCGACCCGGCAGTACCGGGTCTCCGACCGCACCATCACCGCGCTGTCGCTGCTGGTGATCTCCACTCCCGCGTTCGTGATCGGGCACGTCACCCAGATCGGGGCCACCTGGTTCAACAACGCGACCGGCACCCGGGTCTTCGAGTTCCTCGGCGAGACCGGGGACGTCGGGGACTATCCATTCGCCGACCTTGTCGACCGTGCCCAGCACCTGTTGTTACCGACGTTCGTGCTGGTGATCATCGGGGTCGCCTCGATGAGCCGGATCCAGCGAAACATCATGCTCGACTCCCTGGGGGCCGACTACGTCCGGACCGCGCGGGCGAAGGGCCTGCCGCAGTCCCGCGCGGTGATGAAGCACGCGCTGCGGACCGCCCTCATCCCGACCGGCACCTACGTCGCGTTCAGCGTCGCCACCATGTTCACCGGCGCCACGTTCACCGAGCGGATCTTCGGCTTCCCCGGGATCGGCCAGTACGGCGTCGACACGATCACCAACCGTGACCCGCACGGGGTGGTGGCGGTGACCGCGTTCGCCGGCGTGTGCGTCCTGGTCGGCGCGGTGCTGTCCGACATTATGGTCGCGATCCTCGACCCGCGGGTCCGGCTCGGCTAGGGGAGACGATGGCAGACACCGAACTGAGGATCGCCGAATCCGACACGATCGCCCCCGCCGAAGGGCCGCAGGGCGAAGGTGGCGGTACCCGCCGGCTCACCCGCCGCCGGTTGATCTGGCGTCGCTTCTTGCGCAACAAGCTCGCCGTGGTCGGCGCGCTGGGCATCATCTTCCTCTGCTTCCTGGCCGTGGTCGGCCCGAACCTCATCTACTGGAAGTTCGACCAGATCGACCCCACGTCTTTCCTCAAGCCGCCGAGCAGTTCCCACCCGCTGGGCACCACCCAGGCCGGCCGGGACGTTCTCGCGCTGACCGCCCGCGGGCTCGGCAAGTCGCTGCTGATCGGCTTCATGGTCGCCCTGATCTCCACCACCATCGCCGCCCTGGTCGGGGCCTCGGCGGCCTACCTCGGCGGCTGGTACGAGAAGTCGATGCTGTGGATCATCGACCTGCTGCTGGTGGTCCCGAGCTTCTTCCTGATCGCTATCGCCGCCCGCGGCCAGTACGGCGGCGACTCGGCCTGGCTGATGCTGGTGGTGCTGCTGGCGCTGTTCGCCTGGCCGCTGTCGGCGCGCGTCGTCCGGTCGCTCACCCTGTCCATCAGGGAACGCGAGTACATCCTGGCAGCCCGCTTCATGGGCCTGTCGTCGCTGCGCATCATCGTGCGGCACATCCTGCCGAACGCCTCGTCCCTGCTGATCATCGACGCCACCCTCGGCGTCGGGTACGCGATCCTGTCCGAGACCGGCCTTTCCTACTTCGGCTTCGGCGTCCAGGCGCCCGACACCTCGCTCGGCACCCTGATCGGCGAGGGGGCCCGGATGGCCACCACCTACCCGTGGATCTTCCTCGGACCGGCGACAGTGCTGGTCTTCCTCGTCATGTGCGTGAACGCGGTCGGCGACGGCCTGCGTGACGCGCTCGATCCCAGTTCGTCCTCCGGAGGCAGTGCATGACCCAGGAACTGCTCAACCAGCCCGAAGCCAGGGTTGGTGACAAGGTCCTTGAAGTCAGCGACCTGAACGTCACCTTCCCCAGCGAGGCCGGGATGGTGCGTGCCGTCCGCGGGCTCAGCTTCGACCTGAACAAGGGCGAGGCGATGGCGATCGTGGGCGAGTCCGGCTCGGGCAAGTCGGTGACCTCCCTGGCGATCATGGGGCTGCACCCGCCGACCACCCGGATCACCGGCTCGATCAAGCTTGGCGGGGTCGAACTGCTCGGCCAGAGCGATGCCGACATGTCGCGGTTGCGCGGTCGCAAGATGGCGATGATCTTCCAGGACCCGCTGTCGGCGCTCACGCCGGTGTACACCGTCGGCGACCAGATCGTCGAGACCATCCTTGCCCACGAGATGATGGGGAAGTCCGCGGCGGAGCGCCGCGCTGTGGAACTTCTCGACCTGGTCGGCATTCCCAACCCGCGCGAGCGGGTGAAGTCGTTCCCGTTCGAGTTCTCCGGCGGGATGCGCCAGCGGGTGATGATCGCCATGGCTATCGCCAACGACCCCGACGTGATCATCGCCGACGAGCCGACCACGGCGCTGGACGTCACGATCCAGGCCCAGGTGATCGAGGTGCTGCAGAAGGCGCAGCAGGAGACCGGGGCGGCGATCATCATGATCACCCACGACCTCGGGATCGTCGCCGGCACGGCTGACCGGGTCGTCGTCATGTACGCCGGCCGCCCGGTGGAGAAGGGGTCTGTCGACGACATCTTCTACCGGCCGCGGATGCCGTACACGATCGGGCTGCTGGGAACCGTCCCGCGGCTCGACCAGAGCACCCACGGCCAGGCGCTCCCCGTGCTGGAGGGCAACCCGCCCTCGGTGGTGAACCTCCCGCCCGGCTGCCCCTTCCGGGCCCGCTGCCCGATGGCCATCGACATCTGCGCCACAGTCGAGCCGGACCTGATGCTCACCGAGGACCCGGCGCACACGGCTGCCTGCCACCGGTTGCCTGAGGTGGTCAACGGCAACCTCGGCCACGCCGAGATCTTCGGGGTGCCGACGCTGGCGACCTCCGAGCTGGCCGACACCCCGCGCGAGCAGCGTCCGGTGGTGCTGGAACTCACCGATCTCAAACGGCACTACCCATTGATGAAGGGGGCCATCTACCGGCGCCGGATCGGGACGGTGCGCGCCGTCGACGGCATCGACCTCGACATCCGCGAGGGGGAGACGCTCGGGCTGGTGGGGGAGTCGGGAAGCGGCAAGACCACGACGCTGCTCGAGATCCTGAACATGGCCAAGTCCACCGACGGAACCATCGAACTGCTCGGCAAGGACACCACGGCGCTGTCGCGGCGGGAGCGCAAGGCGCTGCGGCGCAACGTCCAGGTCGTCTTCCAGGACCCGATGGCTGCGCTCGACCCGAGGATGCCGATCTTCGACATCATCGCCGAGCCGATGGGGGTCTACGGCTACTCCAAGGCCGAGATCGAGACCCGGGTGGCCGACCTGCTGCGTCTTGTCGGACTGGAGCCGAACCACGCCGACCGCTACCCCCAGCACTTCTCCGGGGGGCAGCGGCAGCGGGTCGGGATCGCGCGGGCGCTCTCGCTCGAGCCGAAGGTCCTCGTGCTTGACGAACCGGTCTCGGCCCTCGATGTCTCGATCCAGGCGGGCGTGATCAACCTGCTGGACGACCTGCAGGCCCGACTCGGCCTTTCCTACCTGTTCGTCGCGCATGACCTGGCGGTGATCCGGCACATCGCAGACCGGGTGGCGGTGATGTACCTGGGAGGCATCGTCGAGATCGGCGGGGTCGACCAAGTCTACGGCTCGCCGATGCACCCCTACACCCAGGCGTTGATGTCGGCGATCCCGATCCCCGACCCGGTCACCGAGCGATCCCGGAACCGGATCGTGCTGTCCGGCGACCTGCCGAGTCCGGCCAACCCGCCCTCGGGCTGCAAGTTCCGCACCCGCTGCCAGAAGTTCGCCGTGCTGTCCGACGCCGACCGCAAGCCCTGCATCGAGATCCCGCCGCCGCTGGCCGTCACCGGTCCCGACCACCGCGCGGCGTGCCACTACCCTGAAGTCGTCGAGGTCGTGTAGCGCAGCGTAAATCGTTACCACACGGTGATCTCACCGTTCGGTGATCTCGCGTCTCAGCATGTAACCTCAACAATGGTGCCGAGCCATGGCTCCTGCTTACCCGCAGCGTGACGCGTCTTGCCGCCACCCCGATCGGCAACCGATGGGGAACCCGAATCATGGAGGAAATGTGACAGCGAAGAAGTTCTTGCTGCCCCTGCTGGCAGGTGGACTTGCCATGACGCTCGCCGCCTGTGGCGGGCCTGCGCCCACGCAGGGTGCCACTGACAGCGCGAGCCCGGGCGCGAGCGCTCCGGCGAGCTCGGCCCCCCCGGCCCAGTCTGAGGGCTGGGACATCAACGAGACCCCGCGCGACCAGGTTGCCGAGGGCGGCGAGTTCATCGGTTCGATCAGCTTTGAGATCCCGACCTGGAACACCTTCTCGGTGGCCGGCAACGAGTCCTCCCTCAATGACCTGGTGGCTCCGATCCGCCCGCGGTACTTCAACTACCTGCCCTCCGGTGACACCGAGACCAACACCGACTACCTCGAGTCGTTCACCGAGGACGTCACCGACGGCAAGCTGACCGTCACGCTGAAGCTGAACCCGGTCGCGAAGTGGAACGACGGCAAGGCGATCAACGCCGACGACTGGATCGGCACCTGGAAGGCGATGAACGCCTCCGACGAGGAGTTCACCGCGGCCTCCACCGAGGGCTGGGTCGACATCGAGAGCATGGAAGCCGGCGCCGACGAGTTCGAGGTCATCGCCAAGTTCAAGGCGACCTACCCCGACTGGACCGCGCTGATCGGCGACGGCCCGCTGCACGCCGACGGCGTCAAGGACGCCAAGACCTTCAACGAGGGCTGGGCCGACTTCAACAACGACTGGTTCACCGGTCCGTTCGCCGTCACCAACTTCGACAAGACCTCCGGCACCGTCACCCAGGAGCCGAACCCGAACTGGTGGGGCGACAAGCCGAAGCTGGCCAAGGTGACCTGGAAGCAGGTGCCCACCGAGGCTGCGGCTGCCGCGTTCGCGAACCAGGAGATCGACTTCCTCGACATCGGCCCTGACCCGAACGGGTACCAGCTCGCGTCGTCCGCGCCGAACTCCGAGGTCCGCTCGGCACTCGGCCCGAACTTCCGCCACTTCACGTTCAACTCCAAGGCTCCGAACCTGGGCGACGTCAACGTCCGCCAGGCCATCGTCAAGGGCCTCGACCGGGCGCAGATCGCTGCCTCGGACCTCGCCGGCCTGCAACTGGACTTCCGCCCGCTGAACAACAACATCTTCGTTGAGAACCAGACGGGCTACGTCGACCTCGGCGCCGAGACCGGCATCGACTACGACCCCGAGGGTGCCAAGGCGCAGCTCGATGCTGCCGGCTGGGTGCTGAACGAGTCGACCGGCTTCCGTGAGAAGGACGGCAAGCAGCTCGACGTCACCTTCGCTGTGCTGAGCGGCGTTGCCGCCTCGGAGAACGAAGGCCTCCAGGCGCAGAACATGTTGAAGGAGATCGGCGTCAACCTGATCCTCAACAACATCGACACCAACACCGACTGGCCGAACGTGCTCTACGAGTACAAGTTCGACATGATCGCCTTCTCGTGGATCGGCACCCCGTACCCGCTGCGCGGCATCGACCAGATCTACGGTGGCACCACCAAGGACGGCAAGTTCACCGCCAACGAGTCCAACTTCGCCCAGCTCGATGTGCCCCTGGTCAACGAGCTGACCCCGAAGATCGGGATCGAGATGGATCACGAGGCCCGCCTCGCCATGGGCCAGCAGGCCGCCAAGGCGATCTGGGAGTCGGTGCACACCCTGCCGCTGTACCAGCGTCCGGACCTGATCGCGGTCCGTGACACCCTGGCGAACTACGGTTCGTTCGGGATGGGCGAGCCGCGGTGGACCGATGTCGGGTACACCACGCTCGACTGACCTTCGGTAACGATTTAGAAACGGCCGGCCCGCAAGGGCCGGCCGGTTAGCCTCCGCGGAGTGAATA
>JAEZGC010000048.1 GCA_023437345.1 Actinomycetes bacterium | reverse complement strand
GGGCGGGCGCTCCTCAGCTGACGTCGGACCTGGCAAACCGGGCGGCACCGATCACGAGCGGGATGACGATCCAGACCAGCAGCGCTGATCCGCAGGCCAACAGGTTCTCCGGCAGCGAGCCGTGCAGCAGCCCGAAGACCAGCCCGACGACGTCGAGATACGGAGCCGCCGCAGCCACCGGCGCCACCTGCGCGACGAGCTGGGGCACCAGCTGCGGCGCGACAAGGTAGATCACCATCGCCAGCGGCACATTGAGCAGCATCCCCGCCAGGCCCACCCCGACCAGAGCCATCGCCCCTAGTGCGAGCACGATCCAGCCGAACACGACGAGGAGTTCCATGGCCGCGGTCGGCTGGCCGCCGAGGATCCGGCCGGTGAGCCAGGCGCCCACGACTGTGAGTCCCGCGGCCGCCACCACGACGGTCAGCAGGGCGAGACACTTCGCGGCGAGCACGGCGGTCCGGTTCGGGTCCAGCGCGAAGCTGACCAGGACCGTGCGCTGCCGCCACTCCCCCGCCACCGTGAGGACGGCCAGCAGCGGCAGCACCGACGCGACCAGACCGGCGGCGTCCCGCGCCAGGCCCGGCACCGTCAGGGTCGGCCACGGTTGCGTGGCGGCGCTCAGCACGAGCGCAACCACAGGCTGACCGAGCGTGACAGCCAACACCGCCCGCGCCGAGCGGGTGTCGACCAGCTTGCGCAGTTCAATGGCGTAGCGCGCCAGCGGACGCCGTCGAACGGCTGTGGAGCCGGATCGCAGCGACAGCTCGCCAAGGGTGGCTTCAGTGGTCATCGTGGGTTCCTTCCGGGCGCTGGCTGGTGAGTGAGAAGAAGATCTGCTCGAGGTTCTGTCGCGCCGGCTCCAGATGGGTCAGGGCCACAGCCTCGGCAGCCGCCACCGTGCCGACAGTGCCCGCCGGCGCCTCGACATCGAGCCGCCCGTCGGGCAGCGGACGGACCTGCAGCCCGGCCGCTTGGAGCGCGAGCCGGAGGCTGGCGCGATCCGCGGCATCGACGATGCTGCGGGCGGCGTCCCCCGACAGCAGGGTGCCGGTATCGGCCTCGGCGACCTGGCGCCCGCCGTCGATCACGACTATCCGGTCGGCGATGTGCTGCACCTCGGCGAGGATGTGTGAGGACAGCAGGACGGTCCCGCCGGCACTGGCGAAGTCGTCCAGCAACCCGCGCATCCACCGGATCCCCTCCGGGTCGAGGCCATTGGCGGGCTCGTCGAGCACCAGGACTTCCGGGTCGGCGATCAGCGCCACCGCCAGGCCGAGCCGCTGCCGCATACCGAGCGAGTAACCGCCGACCCTGCGCCGGCCGGCGTCGGCCAGCCCTACCCGGTCGAGCGCCCGCCAGGCCCGCACGGTCGACACCTGGTTGGCCAGTGCCGCCTGTCGCAGTACCTCGATGCCCGTGCGGCCGGGATGGTAGGCCGACGCGTCCAGCATCACCCCTACCAGCCGGCCGGGGATCGGCAGGTCGCGGTAACGACGACCGGCGATCGTCGCCCGCCCCGAGTCGGGGCGGCACAACGAGCACAAGATGCGCAGCGAGGTGGACTTGCCGGCCCCGTTCGGGCCGAGGAAGCCGGTGATTCGGCCCGCCGGAGCTGTGAACGACAGGTTCTGCACAGCCGTCTGGCTACCGAAGGTCTTGCAGACCTGGTGGAAAGCGATCATGCTTCACTCTCACCGCCGCGCCCACCGCGTCGCATCGGCGGATCCGCCGGACCCCGGTACGACGAAAGTCGATCCGGGCGAGGGTCGTGGTTCGACACAGATCGGACGCGGGCCGGGCCGCCGGCAGGTTAGCGTGGAGCGGTGAGCGCGAGCCGTCCCGCCCGAGCCGCCGACCACCCACCCGCCTGGCACTCGGCGGCCTATCTCGCTGGCGCGCTCCTGCTCGCGGCCGGATCACTCGCCGGCGAGGGGGTGGAGTGGTGGCAGTGGTTGGTCGCCGCGCTCCTCGTCCCCCCGTCGGCGGTCGGCGTGCTGCGGCGGCGGCAGTCGCCCTGGTTGCTCCCGCTGGTGGGGATCGCGGGCGCACTGGCAGGAATCAACGGTGTGCTCGAGGTCGGACTGTTCTCGCTGGCGTTGCGCCGCAGGGACCGGCTCACCGCCGCCATCGCGGTGGCCGCGGCTGCCGCCACAGTGGTGCAGGCCGCGGTAGTCCGCTCGGGCACCCCCGTCGAGCCGACCAGCCCGGTGCTCAGCTCGCTGACCTGGGTCGCCGTTGTCGTCATCCAGGTCGTCGTCCCGGTGGTGATCGGCGGCTGGCTCGGCTCACACCGCGACCTCGTCGCCAGCCTGCAGGAACGGGCCCGCGCCGCGGAAGCCGAGCGCGAACTGCGCGCCCAGCAGGCGGTGTTGTGTGAGCGGGAGCGGATCGCCCGCGAGATGCACGACTCGCTGGGCCACAAGCTCGCGCTCGTGGCCATGCATGCCGGGGCGCTGGAGGTGAACGCCGGGCAGGGCGAGGCCGGGGTGGCCGGGCAGGCCCAGCTGATCCGCGCCATGTCCCGGCGGGCACTCGGCGAGCTGCGGGACCTCGTCGGCGCCCTCGGCGCCGCCGACGGTCCCCCCCGGGCACCCCAGCCCCCGTTCGACGGGCTCGCAGATCTGGTGGCGGAGAGCCGCGCCGCCGGATCGACTGTCGACCTGACCAACACCGTCGCCGACCCGACCGGGCTTCCCGAGTCGACAGGGCGTGCCGGGTACCGGATCGTCCAGGAGTGCCTCACCAACGCGCACCGCCACGCTGCCGGACTCCCTGTGGAGATCACCGTCGCCGGGTCATCAGGACAAGGCCTCACGATCAGTGTGGCGAACCCGCTGCCGCGGCGCCCGCCGGCGGCCGGAGGCGGGACCGGTCTCGCCGGCCTTGCCGAGCGCGCCAGGCTGGTCGGTGGCAGACTCACCGCCGGCTCCGAGGGCAACCGCTTCGTGGTGCGCGCCGAGCTGCCCTGGCCGAAACCGGAGGCGTTGTGATCCGCGTCCTGATCGCCGACGACGAGGCACTCGTCCGCTCCGGACTCGCACTGATCCTCGGTTCCGCCGACGACATCGTCGTGGTCGGTCAGGTCGGCGACGGCACCGAGGCGCTCGCTGCAGCAGCCCGCCTGCGGCCTGACGTGGTGCTGCTGGACATCCGAATGCCCCATCTCGACGGCATCGCGGCGACCCGGGCGCTGAGTGCGCTGCCGCAGCCTCCCCGGGTCCTTGTGGTCACCACGTTCCACCTCGACGAGTACGTCTTCGGGGCCATCGAGGCCGGTGCCGCCGGATTCCTGCTCAAGGACACCCCACCGCGGGACCTCATCGAGGCGGTGCGGGTGGTCGCCGAGGGGCACGCGATGCTGTCCCCAGTTGACACCCGGCGGTTGATAGACCGCTACGCCACCTCGGACAGCCAGCAGCGCCGGGTTGCGGCCCGTCGTCGGCTGGCCGCGCTGAGCCCTCGCGAGCTCGAGGTGGCGCGGGCTGTCGCCGGCGGGCTGTCCAATGCCGAGATCTCTGCCGACCTGTACTGCTCCGAAGCCACCGTGAAGGCGCACCTGACCCATATCTTCGTCAAGACCGACTGCGACAACCGGGTGCGGCTCGCCCTGCTGATCCATGATGCCGGAGAGGTGACCGGCCGGGCCTGACGCCTGCGCCAGCTTCCCGTCCGCCTCCGGTGGCCGGACCGGCGGGCCCTCACTCCAGCAGGTCGCGCAGGGCGCGCACCACCAGGGCGTGGTCCTCGTGGCCGGCCAGTCCCGAGACGGCGGCGGTGCCGACCATGCCGACGCCTCGCACCCGGACCGGGACGGCTCCGCCATGCGCCGCGTACTCCTGGAACGGCAGCTGGGTGTAGGAGTTGAAGTCGCGTCCCTTGGCCTCGAACCGGTAGCCCACCAGCAGCGACGGCTCGTCGTAGCGGCGGACCACGGCGGCCTTCCGCGCCAGCCAGGAGTCATTGTCGGCCGAACTGCCCTCCAGTGCGGCGTGGAACACCTGTTGCTCACCGCGGCGCAGGTCGATGGCAACGGGCAGCCGGCGCTCCAGTGCGAGCTCGTAC